>JALWNF010000275.1 GCA_026995985.1 Campylobacteraceae bacterium | reverse complement strand
TTGTCCCAATTATAAATGAAAACGATGTTATTGCTACAGAGGAGCTAGAGTTTGGAGACAATGACCAACTCTCTGCTTATGTGGCTGAAAACTTTGGAGCTGAACTTTTAGTAATACTCTCAGATATCGATGCTCTCTATGACAAAGACCCAAGAAAGTTTGCAGATGCTAAGGTTCGTAAAGAGGTCTCATTTATCTCTAAAGAGGAGTTAGAATCACCAACTACACCAAACAATGAGTTTGCTACAGGGGGTATTGTAACTAAACTCAAAGCTGCTCACTTTTTGCTCTCTAAAGGTAAAAAGATGTTTTTAGCAACAGGGTTTGGGTTAGATGATGTTAGGAGTTTTCTGCTTGATGGAGTTCAGAGGGGTGGGACTCTGTTTAGAGTTTAATTATCAAAAATTAAGCAATAAAAAGATAAACTGTATTTTACATTAAACAATAAAGAGAAGAAGATGGAAAATACATTAAACAGTTTAAAGAGACTATCGTATATTAAGTTAAACAAAAAACTTCCGACTTATAGACGATTTCTATTTGATGATGTTTTAAATGCTCAAGATAGAATCGTAGGTATATATGGGAGTCGAGGAGTTGGAAAGACTACCCTTATGTTACAGGTAGCAAAAGAGCTTCAACTCTCTTATGATGAGCTTATCTATATCTCTTGTGACCACCCACTACTACAAGATGTCTCTCTGTTTGATTTAGTAGACTACTTTTACTCTTTGGGTGGAAAGTGTGTGATTATAGATGAGATTCATGAAGCTAAAGATTTTGAACAGCAGTTAAAGTCTATCTATGACTTTTTTGATATAAAAATCATCTTCTCTGGTTCATCAGCTATTAAGCTTACCAATCCCTCTTTTGCACGGCGTTATAGTATGAAGAGACTTCCTGTTTTGTCCTTTAGAGAGTTTTTAGAACTAAAACTCTCCTACTCTTTTAAGAGTTATAGCATTGAAGAGATTTTTAAGCACCATGAAAATTTAAGCTATGAGA
Source organism: Campylobacteraceae bacterium (assembly GCA_026995985.1). GTDB lineage: Bacteria > Campylobacterota > Campylobacteria > Campylobacterales > Sulfurovaceae > UBA1140. Next base: position 903 of record JALWNF010000275.1, on the reverse strand, counting down.
TTCTTGATACACTTCAAGATGAAAAGGTATTGAAATATTTTAAAGAGTATATTGTGCAAGGAGCATACCCTTTCTATTTTGAGAGTAGTAAGCCCTATTTTCAAAAGATTATAGATAGTATCAATACCATACTTCACACAGATATTGCTCTACTCTACAATGTTCCTCCTGATAAAATAGCCATACTCAAAAAGCTATTAACTACTATCTGTGTCTCTAAGCCTTTAGAACTCTCTATTGAAAAACTATCTAAAACTGTTGGTGTTTCACGAGCAACACTCTACAAATATATTGAGTATCTTCATAGAGCTGAACTACTAAGACATATTATCTATGAGGCAAAACGCTTTAAAAATATACAAAAACCTGACAAACTTTATCTCTCCAATACGAATCTCTGCAATGCTCTTTGTATAGAGAGTGATAGTGGAACAAAAAGAGAGATATTTTTTGCCAATCAAGTTAGCCAAAACTATAGTATCTATTATGTTGATAGGGGTGATTTTTTGATAAATGAACACTATACTGTTGAGATAGGGGGCAGAAATAAAGGTTTTAATCAGATAAAAGATATACCTAACTCTTTTGTTGTGGCTGATGATTTGGAGATAGGTTTTAAAAATAAAATTCCTCTTTGGTTATTTGGATTTCTATATTAAGGGCTTTGTTTGTCGTTTTTAGACTCAAAACAATTTACAAACTTTTTATGTAAAGTTCCATAAAATAGCACTGTTAAGTGGTTGAAAACGATAAGGTTTTTTTGATGTTTCCCACAATATAAGTTATGACCCGACTGTAGAAATACGATAGGGGATTTTCGTAGGTCGGGTTGCCCTCATCCCGACATTAATTGACATACCAAAATAATTGATTGTTCTATAATTTTTTACCTGTTTTATGTGA
>JALWNF010000274.1 GCA_026995985.1 Campylobacteraceae bacterium | reverse complement strand
ATCAAATGATAATCTAAATCATTTAAGAAATAAACTTTTTGTAGAAGTCAAAGAGAATTTACAAAATAGTTTAGATAAAAATCTTTTCTACATAGAAGCCCCAACAGGAGCAGGAAAGACAAACCTCTCTGTTATGAGTGCTGTTGAGATTTTACAAAAAGATACAACTGTCAATAAAATCTTTTATGTTTTTCCATTTACTACACTTATCACTCAAACTTACGACTCTATAAAAAATGTTTTAAATCTTGACAATAGCCAGATAGTACAACTTCACTCAAAAGCAAAGTATAATGATAAAACTGAAATTGATAAAGATGGTGTCTATGGAGATGAGAAAACAAACTTTTTAGACAATCAGTTTATGAACTATCCTATTACACTTCTAAGTCATGTAAAGTTTTTTAATGTTTTAACAGGGGTGAGTAAAGACGATAACTATATTTTTCATCGTTTGGCTAACTCTATTGTCATTATTGATGAGATACAGACCTATAGTCCTGATTTGTGGTCAAAAATAGTTTATATGTTAGATAGCTTTGCAGATAAGTTTAATATTAAATTTATTGTGATGAGTGCTACTTTACCAAAGATTGGGAAAATATTAGCCAAAGAGGATATAGAAGATAAATTTGTACGATTGGTTAAGAAGAAAGTAGAATATTTTAAAAATCCAAACTTTGCAGAGAGAGTCATAGATGTTAAAGAGATAAAAGAGAATAGTTATGAGAAGATATATAAGAGGGTTATTAAAGAGAGTAAGGCGTATCAAAATTTAGGGACAAATGAGAGTAAAAAAGTTAAAACCATTATTGAATTTATAACTAAAAAGGGGGCTGATACTTTTTATAAAGAGGTAAAAAAACAAAAAAACCTTTTTGATGAAGTCTATATTTTAAGTGGAACAATCTTAGAGCCTAGACGACGAGAGATTATTAATATACTTAAAGATGTCCATGATAAAAATATTTTACTTGTCACTACCCAAGTGGTTGAAGCAGGGGTTGATATAGATATGGACATAGGGTTCAAAGAGAAATCCTTGGTCGATAGCGATGAACAGTTGGCAGGTAGGATTAACCGTAACTCTTCAAAAGATGGTAACAGACTCTTTTTGTTTGAGATGGAGAGAAAAAATTCTAATTTTGTATATAAAGGAGATAAGCGATTAAAAGTACAAAAAGATAATAAGTTTTCGCTTTTGAGTATAGAGGGTAAAAACTTTGATAACTATTATGACAAAGTGATAGAGAAGATTAAACAGAGTAATGAAGTAGGTTTTGTAGAGAACTTAAATAGTTATATTGACCATGTTAAAAACCTTAGGTTCTCTGAAACACATATTAAGATAATAGAGATGGAATCAGTTTCGGTATTTGTTCCTTTAGATGATAGAGCTATAGATATATGGGAAGAGTATAAAGAGACAATTCAAAATCAAGAGTTAGATTTTACACAGAGACAAATAAAGTTACAAAATCTTGCTTCGACTATTTCAGAATATACTTTTTCATTGGCTACCTATCAAGGCAGTGGAGTTGATTATCTTAAACAGTATGGAAAAGAAGAGCTAGGGTATTTGTATCTTGCTGATTGGGAAAATAAATCGAGTGACAATATACAGCTTTATACTTATGAAGATGGACTTGATACAAGTGTGTTGAGTGGAGAGAATGTCTCTTTGATTATATAGAATTAAAAATATAAAGGAAAAAAAATGCAAACAAAAAATATAGATTTAAAAAAAATGCAATCATTAGCAACTGATGATTTAATGAGAACAGAGGAGTTTACACCAAACTATTTGGAGGAGCTTGATATCTCAAAAGATGATATAGATGGATTGATAGAGATAGCACTTGATATGGATTTAGAGCTTACTAATTCTGAAGATGAAGAGGATAGATATATTCCTTGTCATGCA
>JALWNF010000273.1 GCA_026995985.1 Campylobacteraceae bacterium | reverse complement strand
AAAAACAGTACATTATAACGGTGCGTTAGGAAACGCACCATACAATATTTTAACCCTCTCTTTAGCTACTTTTACAATATGTTCATCTTCAGCCAAATTAAGCCACTTAAACTGTATACCACTCTGTATAGTTCCATCTAAAATATCTCCAGACTTTCTAAACATTAAATCCAACTTTGCAATCTCAAATCCACTCATAGTTTGTATAAATGATTGTAGCCGTTTATTGTCTTTGTCATTAGTAAAGAGGTAGCAGTAGCTCTTTAGTCCTAAGCGTCCTACACGTCCACGTAATTGATGAAGTGTAGCTAAACCTAAACGTTCAGCACCGACAATAACAATAAGTGTTAACCTTGGTAGAGAGATTCCTACCTCTACAACTGTTGTAGCTAAAAGAATATTCCCTCTATCTCTAAACTCTTGAAGAACCTCCTCTTTATTTTTGTCTTTTCCATGAGTAACATATACATTTTTAAATCTCTTCTCCCAAAAGCCTCGTCCCTCATCAAGTGATTGGTAGGGAATCTCTTGGCTCTCTTCTACTAAAGGGTAGACAATAAGCACTTGATGCTCTTTTGCAATCTCTTCTTTAATATGCTCTAAAAGTTCAGGGAACTCCTCTTTAGAGATAATACGTGAGGTAATATCTTTTTCAAAGGGGGTAGAGGTAATTAAGCTTACATCTATAAGCTCAGATTGCATCATTGCTTGTGTTCTAGGTATTGGAGTTGCAGAGAACTGTAGGTAGTGAGGTTTTTTCCTCTCTTTTGCCATCATTGCTTCAAGTAGAGCACGTTGTTTGGTTCCAAAACGATGCTGTTCATCAACCATAATAAGTGAAGCTTTTGGTAGGTCATCTTTAAAGAGTAGAGCATGAGTTCCTACAATAAAATCAGCATTAAGATACTCTCCCTCGCTACTACTTTGCATAACTAAAGCAGTTTTAATGTATTTTGGTAGATACTTTTTCGCCTCCTCATAGAGCTGAAGAGCAAGTAGTGATGTAGGAGCCATAAGTATACTCTTTGATGGGTATGCCATAACAGCACTAGCTAAGATAACCATAGTCTTACCAGAACCTACATCTCCTATAATTAGTCGTTTAGTAGCTCTATTTTTATCTTTTAAATCTTGTTGTATTTCATAAATTACACTCTGTTGCTCTTTAGTTAACTTAAAAGGAAGTTTATTTATAAAGCTATGTAACTCTCCATTTAGAGCCTCTATAGCAGGAAAATCTTTACGTTTTCCTCTGAGCTTTTTTATATGGTTAAATGCTTCAACAAATTTAAGTATATCTTGGTCATAATGCTGTATATCTTCTATCTTTTTGGGATAGTGTAGTCCTAAAATGGTCTTGACCTCATGTTTATTTAGCCCCTCTGCATAGAGATTATTTTTATTAATGTAACACTCTATTAAAGAACGCATAACATCTGCTTTTAGAGGCGTTGAGTATTTTGGGATAATCTCTCCTATCTGTTTTAGTGATTTTGGTTGATTCATCTGTAAAAAGCCCTTATATTTTTCAACTCTACCTTGTATAAAGTGTTTAGAGCCTATAGTAAAAAGGTGATAGTGGTAAGGGGTAACCCTAAAGAGCATTGAGCTAAGTCGTTTATGAAATTTAGGAAGCCAAAAAGTAATTCTTAGTTTACCATTAATATTGCTTACCTCCTCTACTTTAGCTTCAAAGGTATTTACTTTTCCTATGATTATTTCAGAAGAGAGAGTAGTATTTTTATAAGAGGTAGGTAAAATAAGTGCTAAATCAAGAAGAGATACAATTTTTAGTTTTTGGAATAGTGCTTTAGCCTCTTTCATAAAATCTCCTCTACATTTAATAGACTAAATTATACAGAAAAAATTTTTTAAAATATAGAAATATATCAAATTGTAATATTTTTATTTTTGGTAATATAATTAC
>JALWNF010000272.1 GCA_026995985.1 Campylobacteraceae bacterium | reverse complement strand
TTAACTGATGATAGTTTACGCGAAGTTAAAAAGATAACAGATGCTAGAAAACCAGGAAATGGTATCCAATTTACAAGTACACCAGGAATTAGTCGTTCATTTAAAGATGTATATTGTGATGGAGAGTATGTTTATGCTATCAATGCAGAGTTAGGTATAATAAAAATGCCACTTAATAATCTACCTGATAACTATAATGATTATACATTTGGTTTAGATAAAGATGAGTATATATTTAGTGGTCTATTTGATAGAGATGGAAATGCAATGTTAGTTACTGCCAATATTGAAAAACTTGATAGTGACGATAGTGCAAAAGTTGCACGAGATTATGCTACAAAGTACTCTAAACTAGTATATGGCACAGAGCCTTTTGCTATGAAAAAAGTAAATCTTGCATCTAAATCAAATACAACTATTATAACAAGAGGTAGTGGGTTAAATATAGATGGAAAAGAGGGTGTTGCAGATGGTAACCATATGTTAACTCTGTTGGGAATAGACCCTAAAAATAGTGATAGAATTTTAGCTTCAATTACTAGTACATCAACAGTAATAGAGTCTACAGATGGTGGTAAAACTTGGAGTGAGTTTATTCCTCAAATTACTGGAAACTCTCACTCTCATCAAGCAGGTAATGCTGTATTTGCACCAACTAATAGTCTATATGATGTAATTATTTTAGGTAATGGTAGTGCCTATGGTATTTTAAAGAGATAATAGATAAAAATAGAGTCAATGTTACTTTTTTGCAATTATATACTTAAGTGTCAACTTATTAGAGTTGACTTTAAGTTATCTATATTTTAAATAAGAGTAAAATACTCCTAATTAAAAAATTAAATATAGAAGGATTTTACTATGATGGGAGTACCACAACCAGCATTTTACATTTTTAAGTGTCAGCAGTCTGCACCTCCAGGAATGCCAAAGCCAAGCTGTGTAAGTCAAAACAACCCAGAGTCTCAACAGCTTATGCAACACCTTTCGCAAAGATTAATGCAAAAAGGTATTATTGGAAATGTTCAACCAATTCAAACTTCATGTCTTGGGCGTTGTCAACAAGGTCCTGTAATCTTAGTAGAACCAGGTCATACTATGTATGTAGGCTTAACAAAAGAGAAGATTGATAGAATTATTGATGAGCATATTATTGGTGGAAAGGTTGTTGAGGAGTATGTAATTCCTGAACAGATGTGGGCTGAGCCTGTACCTGTATCTCAAATGGCTCGTTAGTCAAAAGAGAATTTACACAAGGCTTTGCCTTGTCTCTACACATACCTAATATTAATCTGCTATAATACCTCAAAACAAAAATTATAAATCGGAGAAAACTGTAATGAACATTACCATGCTCTATAGTAAACTTCACAGAGCAACAGTAACCGAAGCTAATCTCAACTATGTAGGCTCTATAACTATTGACCAAGAGCTATTAGATAGTGCCAATATGCGAGTAGGGCAGAAGGTAGATATTGTCAATATTAACAATGGAGAGCGTTTCTCTACCTATATTATTGCAGGAGAGCCTGGCAAAAGAGAGATTTGTCTTAATGGAGCAGCTGCTAGAAAAGTGCATGTTGGTGATAAGATTATTATTATAGCCTATGCATCTATGAGTCAAGAGGAGGCTGATAGGTTTCAGCCTAAAATTGTTATTTTAGATGATGACAATACTATTGCACAAGCCTATAAAGGACTACAGTAATGTTTGGAGATATAGATATGAGTAAAATGGCTGAGATGGTAAAAGATTTACAATCAAAAGCCAAAGAGATAGAGGAGCAATCTAAAAATATAACCATGACAGCTAAAGCAGGTGGAGGCATGGTTGAGGTAACAGCTAATGGAGCCAATGAGATTATTGACATTACTATTGATGACTCACTCTTAGAAGATAAAAGTGCTATGCAGATTCTTCTAATCTCTGCTATTAATGATGTTCTTAAAATGGTAGAAGATAATAAAAAGGCTCAAGCTATGGGTATTATGGGTGGACTTAACCCTTTTGGAATGAAGTAGAATGGTTACTGCAAATAGTATTGATGATCTTTTAAAGGCAACATCAACCCTTAAAGGTAGTGTAGGATTTGTTCCTACAATGGGGGCACTACATGAGGGGCATTTGAGTCTTATTAGGAGAGCTAGAGATGAAAATGACTCTGTAGTTGTCTCTATTTTTGTAAATCCTACACAGTTTTTAGAGGGTGAAGATTTAGAAGCCTACCCACGAAAAGAAGAGGCTGACGCAAAGATTTGTGAGTTAGCAGGGGTAGATGTTCTCTTTATGCCAACTATTGATACGATGTATGGAAAAGATGAGCTAAAAATTACAGCTCCTGCCATTAGAGGTTTTATCTTAGAGGGTACAAAAAGAGCAGGGCATTTTGATGGAATGTTGCAAATTGTTATGAAGCTTTTAAATCTAATTGCCTATAATAAGCCTTCAAATTTTAATGCCTATTTTGGTAAAAAAGATGCCCAACAACTAGTACTTATTACTCAAATGGTTAAGAACTACTTTATAAATGTCAACATAGTCCCTTGTGATGTTGTAAGAGATAGTGATGGTTTAGCTCTAAGTAGTCGAAATATATATCTCTCTAAAGAGGAGAGAGTTAGAGCTTTGAGTCTCTCACGTTCTCTTAAACGTGCTACAGAGCTAGTAATGCAAAAAGAGTTTAGTAGTTCAACTATTATAGAAGAGATGAAAAAGGTATTAAGTGAAGTAGAGGTTGAGTATGTAGCTTTGGTAAATAGAGAGTTTGAGCAGATAGATAGAGTTGAGTTAGGTAATACCATTATTTTAGTAGCTGCTAGAGTTGGTACTACTAGACTTATTGATAATTTATGGATTTAAAAAAATAAAAAAGAGAGAAATATATGTATCTATTTACAAGTGAAGTTGTAAGTCCAGGACACCCAGATAAGTGTGCCGATATTATTGCAGATAGTATTGTTGACAGATTGATTATGGGAGATTCTAAGTCGCGTGTAGCCTCAGAGGTATTTGTAGCAGGAAAGCATGTGGTTATTGGTGGAGAGGTGACATCTAAGGTTAAGTTGACACATCAAGATTATACTACTTTAGTAAAAGAGACACTAGCAAATATTGGTTATGATGGAAATCCACACTTTACAAATGCAGAGTGTCTAAAGCCAGATGAGGTAGAGGTTCAAGTACTTCTAAATGAACAATCTCCAGATATTAACCAAGGTGTTGACCAAGAAGATGGCGAGATAGGTGCAGGTGATCAAGGTATTATGTTTGGGTATGCAGATTGTGAGACCAAAAACTATATGCCAAGTGCCATTACCTATGCACGAATGCTTATGGAGAGAGTTTATGCCTATGCTAAGGCTAATCCTCATCAGTTGGGTGTTGATATTAAGACACAAGTTACTATGGACTATGGCTCTAAAGCCAACTTTGAGAGCTGTAATCCTCAAAAGATTCATACCATAGTTGTCTCTGCTCCTTGTGTAGCGACTATGAGTATTGAAGAGGTTAGAGAGCTTATACAGACTCTTATAGATGATGCAGGATTGCCAAGTGAACTATATAATAAAGATGAGTGTATTATTCATATCAACCCTACAGGCAAGTATGTCTCTCACTCCTCTTTACATGACTCAGGACTAACAGGTCGTAAGCTTATTGTCGATAGCTTTGGAGGGTATGCTCCTATTGGTGGTGGAGCTCAAAGTTCAAAAGACTATACAAAGGTTGACCGTTCAGGACTCTACGCTGCTAGATATATTGCTAAGCATATTGTAGCTAGTGGGCTGGCTAAGAAGTGTGTAGTTCAAATCTCTTATGCTATTGGAGTAGCACAACCAGTCTCTGTGGCTGTTGATACCTATGGAACAGTAGTTGATGGTTTAGATGACGACAAACTCTCTACTTTTGTAATGGAGAACTTCCCACTTACACCAAATTGGATTACTCAAAAGTTCTCTTTAGATAGACCATCAAAAGAGACCTTCTTGTACGCTGATGTAGCAGCACGTGGACAGGTAGGGCAGAGTGATTACCCTTGGGAACAGCTGGACTCGTTAGAGTTGTTTAAATCTTTATAATCTAAACTCAAAAAGAGTAGCTCTTTGCTACTCTTGTTTTAAACTCCTTCTATTTTTTATCTATCTCTCCTCATTATTAATAATATTTTATTTAAAAAAAACAGCAATATACTAAATTTGGTTTAAAAATGTTAGTTTTTAATAAAAAAAAACAAAAAATAATGTAAAAACAATATAAATAATGTAATAATTCTGCTGAACAGAGATAAGTTCAAAATATAAAAAATAAGGAAGAAAGAGTGAAAAGGACATCTTTAAATAGGATATTGATAGCTCTTTTATTATAAAAGAATAAAGTAATATTAAGGAAATAGCTTTATAGAATCATTACCAATAAAGAGGGTTTATAAAGCTTTATTGATACTCCTCTTTTTAATAATGGTTTTTATTTAATAAATTATATAAGCAATAAAAAAAGGGAAAAAAGGGATGGCATCAATAATATATTGTAACTCTTCAAATATAGGAGAGTTATTAGAAGAGATCAATGCTGGATTAAATATTGGAGATGAAGTTAAATTAAAAATACATTTGGATAATAAATCTATCTACTATGGCTATTTTGTATATCATGGATTTAAAATTAAATCGATTGTAGAGCTTACTAAAAAGATTATTGTAGATATATATAAGATAAAAACTATACACTTAATAAGTGACAAAAGATACTCAATGCTAATAAAGTTACCTCGTACAGGTAAAGATGGTAAAAGAATATTTGTTTATAAGTTAAGAACTATGCAACCCTATTCTGAATATATACAAGATTTTGTTATAGAGAGAAATGGATTAAATGAAGATGGCACAATTAGAAATGATTTTAGAATTACAAAATGGGGAATGTTTCTAAGAAAATACTGGTTAGATGAGTTGCCTATGTTGATTAACTTTATAAAAGGTGATTTAAAACTAATAGGAGTAAGACCTTTAAGTGATGTAATGTTGAGTACCTATCCAAAAGATTTTGTTAAAGAGAGAAACAAGTATAAACCAGGTTTGATTCCTCCATACTATATAGATAAGCCAGACTGCTTTGATGAACTTATAGAATCTGAGAGGCGTTATCTTGAAAAATATAGTAAAAGTGGGATATTTACAGATATAGTCTATTTTTGTAAATTTTTAAATGCAATTATTTTTAGAGGGATTAGGAGTTCATGAGTAAAATTAAGTATGACTATCTAATAGTCGGAGCAGGTATTATTGGTTTAACAATAGCCTATGAACTTCTAAAACGAGATAATCTGCTAAAGATTGCTATAGTTGAAAAAGAGTTAGATGTAGCAAAACATGCAAGTGGAAGAAATAGTGGTGTTTTGCACTCTGGATTCTACTATAGTGCAGAGAGTCTAAAAGCAAAGTTTACAGTTGAGGGCAACAGAAAAATGAAGGAGTTTTGCAAAGATAATAATATTTTTGTGAACCCTACTCAAAAATTGGTTGTTGCCAAAGATGAAAATGAGTTAGAGGGGATTTATGAGTTACATAGAAGAGCTAAAGTAAATGGTGTTAAGACAAGAATAGTTGATGAAGATGAAGTAAAAAAGATTGACTCAAATGTTAAAACATATAAAAAGGCTCTATTCTCCCCATCTACAGCTAGTGTAGACCCTAAAGAGGTCTGCCTAGCTCTAAAAGAGGTTTTACAAAAGCAGGGTGTTGAGTTCTATTTTAATACTCCATTTGAAAAAAGTAGTCTAAAGTATGACTATTTAATTAACTCAGCAGGACTCTATGCAGACAAAATAGCCAAAAAATTTGGATTGGCAAAAGAGTATACAATGCTTCCATTTAAGGGTATATATTTGAAATATTTAGATGATAAGAGTGCTATTAAGACAAATATATACCCTGTTCCAAATTTAGCTAACCCATTTTTAGGGGTGCATTATACTATTACTGTTGATGGAGATATTAAGATTGGTCCAACAGCAATTCCTGCATTTTGGAGAGAGAACTATGAAGGGTTAGAGAACTTTGTCTTTTCAGAATTTGTAGAAATTTTATACTATGCTACTAAACTATTTGTTTTGAACTCATTTAACTTTAGAGATTTAGCACTGAGTGAGATTAAAAACTACAATAGGAAGGTATTTATACAAAAAGCAAGAGATATGGTCTTTTCCATAGGGAGTAACTTTAAAGCTATTCCCCCTGGAATTCGGGCTCAACTATTAAATACTAGAACAAATGAGTTGATTCAAGATTTTGTAGTTGAGCATACAGAAACATCAACACATATTTTAAATGCAGTAAGTCCAGCATTTACTTGCTCTTTTGCATTTGCTAAATATGTTGTTGATGAGATAGATAAAAATAGAGGATAAAAAGATGTCAAATAGATTAGAAAATGCAAGAGTTTTAGTAATTGGAGCTGCTGGGTTTATAGGTGGATTTGTAGTTAAAGAGCTACTTAAAGAGCCTGTAAAAGAGGTTATTATTTACGATAACTTTACACGTGGAAAGATGGAAAATATTGAAGAGTCATTAAAAGATGAGAGATGTTCTATTTTCCCTTATGGTGGAGATATACGTGAAGTTGATATTTTAGATAAAGCGATGGAGGGGGTAGACTATGTCTTTCATTTAGCTGCTATGTGGCTACTTCACTGTAAAGATTTCCCTAGAACAGCTTTTGATGTAAATATTGCAGGGACATTTAATGTCTTAGAGGCGTGTGTTAAACATAATGTCAAAAAGCTTATCTACTCATCTTCTGCTTCTGTTTATGGTGATGCTGTAGAAGTACCTATGACAGAGGAGCACCCATTTAATAACAGAAACTTCTATGGGGCAACTAAAATAGCAGGTGAGGCGATGTGTACAGCATATAATGACCGATATGGTTTAGAGGTGATTGGGTTACGATATATGAATGTATATGGACCTGGGCAAGACCAACATGCAGTATATAGTGGTGTTGTGCCTATTGTTCTAAATAAAATTGACCGAAATGAAGCCCCTGTAGTTAATGGTGATGGTTCACAAGCTTATGACTTTATCTATGTTGAAGATGTAGCAAGGTGTAATATTGCAGCAGCAAAATCAGATGTAAAGTGGGGTTACTACAATGTAGGTACAGAGGTTCAAACTACCATTAAAGAGTTGTGTAACACTATGTTAGAGCTAAAGGGGTCTGATTTGGAAATTCAATATGTTCCATATAGCAAAGATGATGCAAGACAGTTAGTTCAAAATAGAATTGGTTCAAAAAAGAAGGCTCAAGAGGAGCTAGGATTTACCTATAAATACTCTTTAAGAGAGGGGCTACAAAAACTAATTGAGTGGCGAGAAGCAAATGGAATTAGAGGCTAAAGAGATGAATATACCTATTACTAAAACTATCTTTGGAAAAGAAGAGGCAGAGGCAATTGTAAAGCCTTTAGAGACAGGTTGGGTAGTACAAGGACCAAATGTTGCAAAGTTTCAAGAGATATTTGCCAACTTTACAGGGGCTAAACATGCACACGCAACAACAAGTTGTACTACAGCACTTCATCTGGGGCTAGAGGCAATGGGTATTGGTAGGGGTGATAAGGTGATTGTTCCCTCTTTTACCTATATTGCATCTGCTAATGCAGTTGAGTATACAGGAGCAGAGGTTGTTTTTTGTGATATTGACTTAAGAACTTTTAATATTGATGAGACAAAGCTTGAAGAGATTATTAAAAATGACAGTTCCATAAAGGCTATTATGCCTGTAAACCTTTTTGGACTCTGTGCTAATATGCCATATATTATGGAGTTAGCAGAGAAATATAATCTAAAAGTCATAGAAGACTCTGCTTGTGGATTTGATGGTTGGATAGGCAATAGACATAGTGGTACATTTGGAGATGTAGGTTGTTTTTCTTTTCACCCTAGAAAATCTATCTGTACAGGTGAGGGTGGAATGCTAATTACAAATAGTGATGAAATTGCTAATAGAGTATCTCAACTAAAAGACCATGGAGCAAGTAAATCTGATTTGCAACGACATAAAGAGAGAGGTGGTTCACTCCTCCCTGACTTTACAATGAGAGGCTATAACTACCGAATGACCGATATGCAAGGGGCATTGGGCGTGTGTCAAATGGAGAAAAAAGAGTATATTATGAGTGGAAGACGAGAGGTCGCTTCAAGATATGATACTGCTCTAAAAGATATTTCCCAACTAATAACCCCTTTTACTCCTAAAAACTATAAACATGGTTATCAATCTTATGTATGTATCTTTACTGATGGAGAAGATATATCTAATCTTACTAAAGAGCAGATAGATAGAATTAATATTAAACGTAATATATTTATGGAAAAACTTGAAGAGAAAAATATTGCAACGCGTCAAGGAACTCATGCTGTTCATACCCTTAGGTACTATAAAGATAAAAACTTATTTAATGATGAAGATTTTTTAAACTCTTACGCAGGAGATAGACTCTCTATAGCTCTTCCTCTCTATGCAGGAATGAGTGATGAGGAGTTTGAGTATATTATTAGCAATATAAAAGAGGCATTAGCATAAGATGTGTGGAATTGTAGGAGCAGTCTCCTTAAATAGTCCATCGGTAGATATTAACTATGCGAAGCCTATGGCAGACAAGATAGCCCATCGTGGACCAGACGATGCTGGGTATCTCTTTTTTCATACAGGAGCTAGACATACAAATAGAGTCTCTTTTTTCCATAATCTTACAGATTATAGATTTAAAGATGTAGAAGATATGTTACCTGTTATTGAGTCAGATTCAGTACAGAGTGAATTAAACTCTCACGATTATGACCTATATATGGGACATAGAAGATTGTCTATTTTAGATATCTCTCGTGCTGGTCATCAGCCAATGAGTGATTTATCTAAAAATATCTGGATAGCCTATAATGGAGAGATTTATAACTTTAAAGAGCTACGAGCAGAGCTTGAAGAGTTGGGGCATATCTTTAAGAGCAATACCGATACAGAGGTTATTATCTATGCCTATATTGAGTGGGGAATAGAGTGCATTAAAAGATTTAATGGTATGTTTGCTTTTTCTTTGTATGATAATTTTAAAAAGAAATTTTATCTAGTAAGAGATAGATATGGCATAAAACCACTCTACTACACACTCATACCTCATACTCACACTCTTATATTTGCAAGTGAGATTAAATCTATTTTGGAGTATAAAGAGTATAAAAATGAGATAGATAAAGAGGCTCTTTTAGAGTATTTTACATTTCAAAATATATTTACAAATAGAACGCTACATAAAGATATTAAAATTTTAGAGGCTGGTTGCTATATTGAAATAGATTTATTCTCCTCATACCCACACTTAAAACTTATACCAAAACAGTATTGGGACTTTGATTTTTCAGAACCACTTAAAGTAAAAGATGAGAGAGAATATATAGAAGAGCTAGATAGACTCTTTAATCAAGCAGTAAAACGACAACTTGTATCGGATGTTCCTGTAGGGAGCTACTTAAGTGGAGGAATGGATAGTGGCTCGATTACTGCTATTGCGAGTAGAAGTATGAGTTTGAGTGGTCAGTGTGAGTCATATTCTCACCCTCATAACTCAAACTGCCTCCAAACCTTTACTGTTGGATTTGATTTAAGTAGTGTTAGTGGAATGGAGCTTACTTTTGATGAGAGAGCAAAAGCAGAGTATATGTCCTATAAGTTTAAGACCGAACACTATGAGATGGTTTTAAAATCGGGAGATATGGAGCGTTGTATGAGAGATTTCTCCTACCACCTTGAAGAGCCAAGAGTTGGACAGAGCTACCCAAACTACTATGCAGCTAAACTAGCAAGTAAGTTTGTAAAGGTTGTACTCTCTGGTGCAGGAGGAGATGAACTCTTTGCAGGTTATCCTTGGAGATACTATAGAGCTACAAACAACAAAGACTTTGATGAATATATAGATAAGTACTATCTATTTTGGCAAAGGTTAATTGATAATAGAGATATAAAAAGAGTCTTTTCTCCTATAATAGATGAGGTAAAGCATGTCTGGACAAGAGATATTTTTGCAAATGTCTTTAAGACTCCATCTTCTCTACAGACTCCAGAAGAGTACATTAATCACTCCTTATATTTTGAAGCAAAAACCTTTTTACATGGACTACTTGTAGTAGAGGACAAACTCTCAATGGCTCACTCAATAGAGACAAGAGTTCCATTTTTAGATAATGATTTAGTAGATTTCGCCCAAAAAGTACCTGTAAATATGAAACTTCAAAACCTAAAAGAGGTTATAAAAATGGACGAAAATGAAATCTCAAAAATGCAAAAGACAAATGATGGGAAAACTTTATTACGAAAGGCTATGAGTAGGTATATTCCCAAAGATATACATAGAGCCGTCAAGCAGGGCTTTAGCTCTCCTGATAATAGTTGGTTTAAAGGAGATAGTATTGAGTTTGTAAAAAACAAGCTTTTAAATGACAATGCCAATATCTATAAATATATGGATAGAGAGGCTGTTCAAAAGCTTATTTATGAGCATTTAAATGGAGAAAAGAACAGGAGACTCTTTATTTGGAGTCTTTTAAATTTTGAAGAGTGGAGCAATATTTATGATAGTTAGAAGTTTACAAGAGAGAGACTATGAGAAGTATGAGGAGTTTTTACTTCAATTTGAAGAGACGCTACTCTACTACTCTATTAAATATAAGCTCTTTTTAGAGGAGCTATTGGGTGTAGAGAGCAACTACCTTTTAGTAGTTGATGAGAGTGATAATATTCAAGCTGTGTTGCCTCTAATGAAAAAAGAGGGAAAGTTTGGAGTTGTTGTAAACTCACTTCCATATTATGGTAGCAATGGAGGGATAGTTAGCTCTAATGATAAAGCCTATAATCTGCTTTTAGATTACTACTACGATTTAACCAAAGATGTCGCAGGAAGCACCTATATTACTAACCCTTTAGAGAGAGATAAAAAGGAGTTGGAGTATGATGTTTTAGATAGACGAATTGGGCAGTGGACACCCATAGCTTATAGTGAAAACATAGAAGAGAGTGTTATGCTGAGTTATCACTCTAAAACAAGAAATTTAGTAAGAAAAGCGATGAAGCTAAATATAGAGGTTAAAGTTGACAATAGAAAAATAGATTTTCTCTATGAGACACATTATGAAAATATTACATCAATAGGTGGAAAGGCTAAAAGTAGAGCTTTCTTTGAACTGTTAGACAAACATTTTGAACAAGGTAAAGATTACAATATATATGTGGCACTATTAGATGAAAAAATTATAGGTGCAGTACTTCTTTTCTATTACAATACGACAGTTGAGTACTTTACACCAGCTGTAATCTCTAAATATAGGAGTTATCAGCCAACATCACTAATAATCTATAGAGCTATGGTAGATGCTTCAAAGAGTGGATATAGTTGGTGGAATTGGGGTGGTACATGGTTGAGCCAAGATGGAGTATACCATTTCAAAAAGAGATTTGGTGCTATTGATAAAGAGTATAGATACTATACTAAAATCAACAATAAAGAGATATATCAATCTACACCTACAGAGCTACTCAAAGAGTACGACAACTTCTATGTTATTCCTTTTGAACAATTAAAAAGATAGGTTGGTATTGATATGGATAGTTTAAAAACAGATTTAAAGGTATGTTCAAAGTGTATATATGATGAGAGAGTCCCCTCAATAACTTTTGATGAGAATGGAGTTTGTAACTATTGTCATCAGATAGAGGAGCTAAAAGAGGAGTATGGAACAGGGACAAAAAAAGGTGAAGAGAAGTTTCAAGAGATAGTAGAGGAGATAAAAAAAGCAGGTAGAGGTAAAAAGTATGACTGTATTGTTGGTGTAAGTGGTGGTACAGACTCCTCATATATGCTATATTTGGCTAAAAAATATGGACTTAGACCACTAGCTGTTCACTATGATAACACTTGGAATACAGCAATATCGACTCAAAATATTAGAAAAGTATTAGAGGCTCTCGATATAGACCTATATACATACGTTGTAGATAATCAAGAGGCAGATGATATTTTAAGGTCTTTTTTCCTTGCTGATGTTGCAGAGATTGATGCAGCAACAGATTTAGCTTTGGCAGAGGTTATGTATAGAGCAGCATGGAAGTATGGCATTAAGTATGTTTTAGAGGGTCACTCTTTTATAACAGAGGGGATTACACCTATTGGGAGAAACTACTTTGATGGAAAGTATATTCAAGCTATACATAAACAGTTTGGTAGAGAGCCACTAAAGAGCTATCCTCTTATGACATTTTCAAGATTTCTCTTTTGGAGTATGTTTGCAAGAATTAAGAAGATTAGACCATTTTGGTATATAGACTATAACAAAGAGGACGCAAGAGCTTTTTTAGAGAGAGAGTATGATTGGAAGTACTATGGTGGGCATCATCTCGAAAATAGGATAGCTGCTTTTTATCATGGGATTTACATACCTCAAAAGTTTAAACTTGATTTGAGAAATAACACACTCTCTGCACTTGTAAGAAATGGAAAACTCTCAAGAGAGGAGGCGTGGGCAGAGTATAATACTCCACCTACTGTAGAGAAGGAGCTGTTGGAGTATTTTAAAAAGAGACTTGGATTTTCAGATGAAGAGTATGAAAATATAATGAGTAGAGGAACTAAAGCATGGTATGAGTACCCTACCTATAAAAAGAGATTTGAACTTCTTAGACCACTCTTTAAGATATTGGCAGAAGCAAACTTAGTACCTATGAGTTTCTATCTGAAATACTGTTTTCCAATGGAAAAGGATAAAAAATGATAACAATAGTAGATTATGGTATGGGAAACTTAGGCTCAATTAAAAATATGTTCAAATATTTGGGTGTGGAGTCAACTATACAGAGTGATGTAGATAAAATTAAAAGAGCCTCAAAGATACTTCTACCAGGAGTTGGTTCATTCGACACAGCAATGCAGAAGATAAATAGAGGCGATTTAAGAGAGGTTTTAGATGAAAAAGCTCTAAAGGAGCAGGTTCCAATATTAGGTATATGTCTAGGAATGCAACTTTTAACTAAAAATAGTGAAGAGGGAGAGTTAGATGGTCTAGGTTGGATTGATGCTAAGAGTATAAGCTTTAAAGATAGAGTAGATAGCCAACTAAAGATACCTCACATGGGTTGGAATATTGTAAGAAAAAACCAAAAGAGTAAGCTAACAGAGGGATTTGAACTATTTGATGAGAGTAGATTCTACTTTGTCCACTCCTACTTTGTGCGTGTAGAAGATGAAAAGAACTCAATATTAAAAACAGAGTATGGAGTAGAGTTTGATAGTGCAATACAAAAAGACAATATCTTTGGAGTACAGTTTCACCCAGAGAAGAGTCATAAGTTTGGTATGAAACTTTTTGAAAATTTTGCAAGGATTTAGTGATGTTAAAAGTAAGAGTAATCCCTTGTCTATTGTTAAAAAATAGAAGTCTAGTAAAGACTGTAAAGTTCAAAAAGTATAACTATATTGGTGACCCTATTAATACAGTTAGGATTTTTAATGAACTAGAGGTTGATGAGTTGATGTTTTTAGATATTTTTGCCTCAAAAGAGAGTAGAGATATTAACTTTGAAATATTGAAAGATATTGCAAATGAGTGTTTTATGCCTCTGTCGTATGGTGGAAATATAAAGAGTTTAGATGATGCAAAAAAAATCTTTGCAATTGGTTTTGAAAAGGTTGTCATTAACTCCAATGCCTTTAATAATTTAGAGTTAATAGAGCAGATAGCTAAATATTTTGGACAGCAGAGTGTTGTTGGCTCTATAGATGTAAAAAAGGGTCTATTTGGAGGAGAGCATATATACTCAAGACATGGTAAAAAAAGAGAGAAAGAGAGTGTTGTTGAGTGGGCAAAGAAGCTAGAGTCAGCAGGTGCAGGAGAGTTGCTTTTAACCTCTATAGATAGAGATGGAACATGGAGTGGATATGATATTGAACTTACAAAACGTGTAACAAGTAGTGTTCAAATACCTGTTATTGCCAATGGAGGAGCAGGTTCTATTTCAGATATTGCAGAGGTTGTAGGTAGAGCAAATGCTTCAGCTTGTGCTGTTGGTAGTATGGTTGTCTATCAAAAGAGAGGTATGGGAGTTTTGGTTAACTTTCCAGATAAAAAATCTTTAGAGAAGGCACTCGATAGTGTAGTAGAGTAGATATTTTTTATTTTTAATAGAAAATAATATAAAAAAACAGTAATAAACAAGATTTTTTTCTCTATAATAGAGCGAATATTTTATAACTAGGTTTGGAATTATGGAGAACTTTACATTTAAAACATATAAAAAAATTTTTCAAGAAGCACTAAATCATAAATATCAAATTATTACTCTAAAAGAGTTTTTTTTAGATGAGTATGATAAAGATGGAAATATATTGGTCAATAGAGTTGATGTAGATATAAAGATAGAGCGTCTAAGAGTTATTTACGAAATTTTTAAAGAGCTTAATATAAAAGCAAGTGTCTATCTAAGGCTACATTCACCAGATTATAATCTACTCTCAATTGGTAATATTGGAATTGTTCAAGATTTTATCTCTATAGGTTGTGAGATAGGTTTACATACTGAACTAGAAGATGTGCAACACTACTGCAATATTGATAGTAAAGAGTTACTTAAAAAAGAGATAGAGCTCTTTGAGATACTCTTTAATATTAGGTTGTATGGAACAGCTTCACATGGAGATATGACCCCTTTTAATAACTTGGACTTTTGGAAGAAGCATTCAGTTAGTGAGTTTGGATTGCTCTATGAGGCTTATGATAAAAAGTTATGGAATAGCTGTCGATATGTTAGTGATAGTGAGTGGACACAGTGGAAAGCTTATGAGAATAGTCAGCTGTTAAAAGATGATAGACGAAATCCAATTGAGCATATAAGAGAAGATATGCCTAAAGTACTGCTTCTTTTAACACACCCTGAAAGCTGGTATGAGAGATATATCTATGAGTAGGGAAACTATTATAAAAAAGTCAAGAATTTAATGGGAGAAGATATAGTGAAGACAACTATTCATCAGCCTGATTTTATGCCATGGTATGGTCTCTTTTCAAAGATTTCAAAGAGTGATTGTTGGATTGTCTTAGACCACACACATAACAATCCAAAAGATGCCTCTTTTTGGGGAAGACGGGTTCAGATATTGGTAAATGGAAAAGCACATTGGCTCTCTATACCTTTAAAGAAAAGTAATTTAAAAGATAGTTTTACTCAACCTATTAATCAAATGGTGATTAATACAAGCGATAAAAAGTTATTTAAAAAGTTACAGCAGACAATAAAAATGAGTTATATAAAGACACCATATTTTAAAAAGTATTACTATTTAGTAGAGAGATATTTTAACCATAGCTCAGATAATTTACAAAGACGTAATATGGAGTTTATTATAGAGGTTATGCGTATATTGAAAATCTCAACAAAAATTATCTATAGTTCAGATTTTAACTTTACAACAAAAAAGACAGAACTTCTAATAGACCTACTAAAAGCAACAAATAGTACTACATATCTTTGTGGTAATGGAGCCTCTGGGTATCAAGATGATGCTCTATTTGCAAAACACAATATCTCTTTAGAATATAATGTAGTAAACCACCCTATATATAAACAACCATTTACCTCTAGTTGTGTCCAAGGGCTTTCTATTTTAGATTTGCTGTTTAATATGGGAGAGGAGAAGATTATTGAGCATCTACAAGGAGAACAGAGATGAGAGTAGCACTAATTGGAAATATGAATAACAATTTTTTCTCAATCATGAGATACTTAAGAGATTTAGGTTTAGATGCACATCTATTTATGTATGAGAATCAGTATGAACATTTTAAACCTGAAAAAGATACATATAAAATAGATAAATATAGACCATATATTCACACTCTACCTATTGTTGAAAATGTAAAGGGGTTACTCTTTTTAGATAAAAAGAGAGTTAAAGAGATATTTAGAGAGTATGACTTCTTTATTGGTAGTGGT
The DNA here is from genome assembly GCA_026995985.1 of Campylobacteraceae bacterium. Taxonomy (GTDB): domain Bacteria; phylum Campylobacterota; class Campylobacteria; order Campylobacterales; family Sulfurovaceae; genus UBA1140. The sequence goes on along the minus strand of JALWNF010000272.1, from coordinate 14,071 downwards.
TTTGCACCTGCTATTTTTTATAAAATCGATATGACATTAGATATTTTTATTCCTCATGATGATGGTATTGAACATACAACCAATATACCTTTAGATTTAAGAAGACTCTTAAAAAAGATAGCAAGAGGATATGTTATAAATCTTCAAGTTAAAGGATTACAAAAAAATACAACAAAGATTATTGCCTCTGCTATACAAGAGGTGACAAACAATACCTTAAAAAGACTTGACTTAACCAAAAAAAATATTAAAAAGTATGTTCCTATGGTCTACTTAGAGGAGGGAGATAATCCAAAACTAAAAAGCATAATAGATAAAATGAGAGGTTATGACTTTGTTATCTTCTCTCATACACGACAGACTTGGCGGGAAGAGAGTTTAGAGGGCTCTCTTAAAGAGGATGGAGGAAAGGGATTAGATAGATTGATAATTGGTTATAGTAATTTTATCAAAAAAAATCCTAACTACAATCCTTTGCTTATCTTTTTTGAGTATGGACAAGATGTCGAAGCATCTAAAGAGTTGATTAAAGATTTAAATATAGAGGAGTATGTTTTGTGGTTAAATCTTATGCCACGAAAAGATATTTTACAACTGATAGGTCATGCAGATATTGTTGTTGATGCTATTAGAGCAACAATGTGGGGAGGAGTAGGTTGGGAAGGACTTGCTAAAGGAAAAATCTTGATGCAAAATATTGTTCAGAGTGATGAGGAGTATAAAAAAGAGATGGGGCATAGTTTGCCATTTATTATGAGAGCCTTTACAGAAGAAGATGTTGAAAAGCATCTAAATGATTTTGTATCAAATAGGCAATTTTATCTCAATAAAGCATCTAGCAATAAAGAGTGGTTTGACAAATATGCTGGTATAGGACTTGCTAAAGAGTATAAAAAGATAATTGAAGAGATATATAAAAATAAGGAAATTAAATAGATGTACTCTGGTAAAAATATATATTTAGCCCCAATATCAAAAGATGATTTAGAGATTATGTTTGAGTGGATAAACAACAAAGAGCTTGTCCATTTCAATAACCCCTATAGACCTATTGTTTTTGAGTCACACATTAGGTGGTATGAGAGTGTTACTCAAAATAGAGATGTAGTTATATTTGCTATTAAACTAAAAAGTAGCAATAAGCTGATTGGAACTTGTCAGCTTGTTGATATTGATTTGTTGAGTCAAATAGCAGAGCTACAGATAAGAGTAGGAGAGCAAGAGGAGCAGTCAAAAGGGTATGGAACTGAAGCTATTAAGTTGATATTAGAGTTTGGGTGGAGAGATTTAAATCTTAGAAAAATCTATCTGTATGTCTTTTTTGACAACAAAAGAGCAATCTCTGTATATAAAAAGTTAGGCTTTGTAAAAGAGGGGGAGTTAAAGAGTCATAGTTTTGTTGATGGAGAGTATAAAAATCTATATATAATGAGTAGATTTAGGGATTAATGGAGATAGGTATGAAGGTAGCATTAATTGGAAATATGAATAATAACTTTTTTTCCATAATGAGGTACTTTAGAGATTTAGGTATAGATGCACATCTATTTATCTATAGAGGTGAGTATGAGCACTTTAGCCCTGAAAAAGATACCTATAATATAGAAAAATATAAAAAATATATTCATAAGTTATCTATTAGACCTAGTGTAATGGGTCTGCTATTTGTTAATAAAAGAAAAATAAAAGAGGAGTTAGATGGATATGATTTCTTTATAGGTTGTGGTATTGCTCCAGCACTATTTTTAAAGTTGAAAATGAGACTAGATATACTCATTCCATACCATGATAATATTGAGTATACATCTCAACCTAAACTAATCTATAACTCTAGTGGTTATGAAACAGTAAAAAGATTTGCTCAAAAATATGTAGTAAATCTTCAAATAAGAGGAATTAAGGAGAATACATCGAAGATAATTCTTAATACTATACAAGATATAGGTAAAGAGGCAATTGAGAAGTTAAATCTATCTAATAAACTTATAAAAAAATATGTACCAATGGTCTATTTGGAGAAGGCTCAAAAAAATGAGGAGCTAAATGAGATAATAGAGTTTATGAGACAATACAACTTGGTTGTCTTCTCTCATACAAGACACTCTTGGGGAAAAAAGAGCATTAAAGAGGATTACAGAGGAAAAGGAATAGACAAGTTAATTGTTGGATATAGTCAATTTATAAAAAAATCTCCACCTGATATTAATGCAATACTTATCTTGTTTGAGTATGGAGAGGAGGTAGAGGATTCAAAAAGGTTAATTGATGAACTAGGGATTAAAGAGAGAGTTAAATGGTTGCCCCTAATGGCAAGAAGAGATATATTGCAACTCATTAGCTATGCTGATATTGTAGTTGATTCTCTCTCTGTAGGTATGTGGGGTGGAGTAGGCTGGGAAGGACTTGCAAATGGAAAAATAATAATGCAAGATATAGCACAGACAGATGATGAGTATTATGAGGAGATGGGGCATAAGTTTCCAACTGTGATGAGAGCAGAGAGTGCTGATGATGTAGAGAAACATCTAAAAAATTTTGTAGAGAACAGAGAATACTTCTCTATAAAAGCTAAAGAGAATAGAGATTGGTTTAATAGATATGCAGGGATAGGACTAGCAAAAGAGTATAAAAAGATAGTCCAAGAGCTATACTCTAAACGCTGTAAGGAGGTAAATTTGTGAGTAGAACAGAGATAGTTTTAAATAGAGTTAACAATAGAAAAGTTGTAACTATTCATCAGCCAGACTTTATGCCTTGGTTGGGTTTTTTTGTCAAAATTAGCAAAGCAGATACCTTTGTAGTATTGAGTCATGTTACTAACAAATATAATGCACAAAGTTGGATAAGAAGGGTCAAACTAGCAAACAAATCAGGAGCATATTGGTTTAGTGTCTCAATTAAAAAGCCATTAGGTACAAAATATATACCCATAAATAAAATGGAAGTAAATATGAGTGTTAGCTATAAAAATACTCTTGAGACCATATATAGAACATATCATAAAACACCATATTTTCATCTTATATATCCACTAATTGAAAAGTGGGTAAATTCAGATGAGCCTTTGTTGATTAAACGAAATATGGACTTTATTATTGATATTATGAATATGCTAAATATTAATACAGAGGTAGTCTATTTTGATGGAGAGAAGTGTAAAAAGAAGTCTAATGAACTCTTAATAGCAATACTAAAGTCACAAAATGCTGATGTCTATATATGTGGTGATGGAGCAAGTGGTTATCAAAAAAATGAGATGTATTTAAAAGAGAATATAGAGGTAGAGTATAACAACTTTAAACCTGAAAAGTATCGTCAAATCAATACAAAAGATTTTCAAGGCAATCTATCTATAGTAGATGTTTTAATGAATATTGGACCAGAGAAGACAAGAGCAATGATAGATAGGATGATAGCAAGATGAGTTTAGTAAAAAAAGGGTTGAGCGATAGTAGATACTATCTAATTGCTAATATTGGAAATAAGCTCTTAGCCTTTCTTATAATTCCAATTTTAGCCAAGAGTGTAGGTGTTGAGGAGTTTGCAACCTATGACCTATTTTTAGTCATAAGTAGTTTTTTAAACATTGTTGTTATTTTGGGTATTGACTCAGGCATAGCAATACTCTTGGCAGAGTCTTCAGACAATAAAGAGCTATCTTTTTTATATCTCTCTACACTTATTATTAGTCTATTGGTTATTGCACTTTTATCTACTATATTTAGTGTTATATTTATATATACAGATGAGCTATTTCTTCTAAAAAGAGAGATTTGGGTCTATATATTCTTTTATGTTCTCTTTACTATGATTAGTTACCATACATTTAATTTTCTAAGATGGAGAGAGAGAGCTAAAGAGGCTTCATTTGTTACTCTATTTTCATACATATCAGGTATGTTAACGGGTCTGCTCTTTTTATATTTTCATAAGAGTGTAGAGGCATATCTACAAGGGTTAATCGTAGGAGTCTTTTTTGGAGCTATTGTCTCTTTGTATATATCAAGAGAGTATATTTTAAATTTTAAAATTGTAGAAGATGCAAAAGAGAGATTAAAAGAGCTACTAAAACTCTCACTACCTTTTATTCCTAGCTATCTAGGTGATACTCTAATGCAGATGGCAGATAGAGTAGTTATTCTTATGCTTTTTGGAAAATATGAGTTAGGACTCTATGCAATTATAATAAAACTAGCAATGATACCTCAAATTGTTCTAGGAACAGTAACAGGAGGTTTCTTGCCTGTTATGCTTAAAAATTACAATACTCCAAAAGGAAAGAGTCTAATTAGAAACTTTTTTCATATCTATCTGTTAATAATACCTATCTCTTTTTTGATAGTCTATCCTATATCTGAGTGGGCTGTAGAGCTATTTGGAGGTAAAGATTTTGTAGAGGCATCGTACCTGTTGCCAATGGCAATTGCATCAATACTATTTGTGCAGAGTAATCAAGCAAGTGGATTTGGTTACTACATAAAGAGAAAGACACATTATATTATATATATCACTTTTGGAACTGTAGCTCTAAACTATATCTTTAGTCTAATACTTGGGTATAAGATAGGGATAGAGGGTGTTATTTTAGGTACTCTGATTGCAGGGATAATTAAAACCTACATAAACACACTATATTCAGAGAGACTCCATAGCGTTGAATATAGTTTTAAGTTACTAACTCTTATAGGTCTTTTTAGTCTGATTTTATCTATCTTAACAAGCAAAGGAGCTCTTTAATGTGTGGAATATGTGGTTATGTATCTGAAAAGAGTATAAATATAGAAGAGATGAACCTCTCAATTTCTCATCGTGGGCCAGATAATCAAGGCTCTTTTCAAGATAGTAGTTTAGCTTTAGGACATACTCGTCTATCTATTTTAGACCTAAGTGATGAGTCAAACCAACCAATGGTAAGTAGAAGTGGCAGATATGTAATTGTCTATAATGGTGAGATATATAACTTTAGAGAGCTAAAAAGAGAGCTTCAAGCTAAAGGTGTAGTTTTTGAAAAAGAGTCCGATACAGAGGTGGTCTTAGAGGGGTTTGAGTTTTGGGGGGTTGAGCTTTTTGAGAAGTTAAATGGTATGTTTTCCTTTGCTATTTATGATAGAGAGTTAAATAGAATCTATATAGCAAGAGATAGATTTGGAGTAAAACCACTCTACTACTATAGTGCAAATAGTGACTTTATCTTTGGCTCTGAAATCAAATCAATTCTTGCCTCTAAAGTGGTAAAAGAGGAGCTAGAGTATCAAGGGTTGTATGAGTATCTCCATTTTGCTACAACATTAGGCGAGACTACTTTTTATAAAAATATTAAAAAGCTTGAACCTGGTTACTATTTGGAGTTTGATTTAGACAAAAAGAGCTTTAAAATAGAGCCATATAGACTAAACTATGAGGTTACTGCCTCTATGGACTCTTTAGATGAGGCAATAGAAAAAACAAGAGAACTCTTTGAAGCCTCTGTAAAGAGGCAGTTGGTCTCTGATGTACCTATTGGAATCTTCTTAAGTGGTGGAATTGACTCTACAGCTATTACTGCTTATGCAACGAAACACTACAATGGAAAGGTAAAGACCTTTTCAGCAGGATTTGACTTTGACAATGGTAACAATGAACTAGAGAGTGCAAAGTTTATTGCAAACCACTTTGGTACAGAGCATCATGAGCTACATATAAAAGGTAGTAACACTATAGATATTTTAGATAGCATAAACCACCACTTTGACCAACCTTTTGGCGATGCAGCAAATATACCTCTATATCTTATGAGTCAAGAGTTAAAGGGAAAAGAGAAGGTAGTTCTTCAAGGAGATGGAGGAGATGAACTCTTTGCTGGGTATCATAGATACCAAAGACTTCACTACTACAAAACATATAAGTTTATCTCTAAATTTCTCTTTCTATTTAAAAATGCTACTCCTAAAGATAGCCCAAAATATAAAGGCTTAAGGTTTCTTTTTGCTCTAAATCAAAATGACCCAAGCAAAGAGATGGCATATATACTCTCTCAAGAGATGTTCGATGAGGACCCAGCAGACTACTTTACTAAAGAGGTAAAAAATAGGCTACAGAGTCTTAACCCCTTCTATCGCTATGAGTACTTTTACAATAAGTTTAAAGAGTTAGACCCTGTAAATAGAGCGTTATATACTGACATGAATATTATTTTGCCTGATTTATATTTTGAAAAGGTAGATAGAGCCACTATGGCAAATAGCCTAGAGGTTCGTGTTCCTTTTTTAGATAATGAGTTGGTTGATTATGCTATGAGTCTGCCATCTAAGTATAAAGTCAAAGGAAAAGAGAAGAAGTATCTTTTAAAAAGAGCATTTAGAGGTGTTGTTCCAGATGAAATTCTATTTGCTCCTAAAAAGGGGTTTGGTGTACCTTTTCAGCATTGGTTGCGTACATCTATGAGGGATTTTATGCTAGATACAGTTAGAGACTCTCCACTTCATAACAGCAAAATTGAAGAGTTAATGCAAGAGCATATTGCTAAGAGAAAAGATAACGGCTATATATTGTGGAAGTTATTAAATCTTAGTTTATGGCTTAAAAAAACAGCTATATCAATATAAAGAGTCATGTTAAAAACAATCAATACAGTATATATCTTTGCATCACTATTTCTATATTTTACACTCTCTCCTAAAATAACAGGAGAGCATATTTTAGTAAATATATTGGCTATTTTTAGCTTTATGTGCTACTTTATTATGTTGGAGTTAAATCGAATTGTAAGTAGTAAATATAACACCTATAGCTCTTTGGCTATAGAGGTCTTTGTATACTCTTTTATCTTTGTCTTTTTAGAAAATAGCATCTCCTACTTCTACACAGGCAACTTTTTTGTCTTTAGTACCTCTGATGCTACCTTTTATCATGACAGTGTTATGGAGATTATTGATATGCCACTTATGGACGGCATAAATCACTACTTAAGCTATATGGATTTTGATGATTTGGGTATGATATTGGTTCTCTACCCTCTATGTTTAGTATCTGACTCTAACTTAATGTTAAATCTATTTTATCTATTTGTTGGAGTTATCATAGCTACATCTCTTTTTAGTTTGAGTCAGCAGTTTATGTCAAAAAAGTATGCATTTTTGGCATCTCTATCTTTCTCTATCTCCTCATTTATTATCTTTTTTCACTCTAGTGGATTAAAAGAGAGCTTTTTGGTTATGATAGTTGTGTTATCTTTTGATTTCTACTATAGATTTCTTAAGAGCAGAAAGATAAGATATCTGCTAATAGCCTTAATCTTTTTGTCAATAATTATGCTCTTTAGACCAGCTATTTTAGGAATGATTATTGTAGCTGTTGGGTTAAGTGCACTCTTTTCTCAAGGTGGTGTTGGTGTAAAGGTTATCTCATTTTTTATCTTTATACTCTTAATGGCTTTTGGAGACCTAATAGGAGAGATAATTGAAAAGTACACAACAGGTGGAGTAGATACGCTTATTGAGGCAAGAGAGACACAAGGTATGGTTATTGGAGGTGTAGGGTTTACCTATGCTGTAAATATACTATCTCAATCTATAGGACCACTGCCTACTGTTGTATCTTCAAGTAAAATCTTAACTATGCTCTATACTTCAGGGCTTATATATAGAGTCTTTTTAGGTATCCCTTTTTGGCTTACTGTTCTGTTTGTATTTAGGTACAAATATACAAAAATTTACCCACTAATACTATTTGTTATTATGGAGATGAGTGCATTGGCATTTTTAATGGACGGACTTGAACTAAGAAAAGCGTTACCTCATATACCTATTGTCTATGTGGTTGCATTTTGGTTTTTAGACAAATATGACAGAAAGATTATCCAATTTAAAAAGGAGAAAAGGTTTGAGATATTTTTTAAAATTTTACTATTTATATTGATAGTTCTAATGTTCTATTGGAACTTTAGATAGAGGAGCGTTACTAATGAAAATACTATTTGTAAGCAGTGGAAACACTAAAGGTGGCATAAGCCCTATTATTAAAAACCAAGGAGAATCTCTAAAAAAAGAGGGTTTAGAGTTAGAGTATTTTACCATACAAGGTAAGGGTATAAAGGGCTATTTTAAGTCTATCTCTAAGTTAAGAGAGCATTTAAAAGGAAACAGCTACGATATTGTTCATGCACACTATTGGCTCTCTGCTATTGTAACCTCTTTGGCAGGGGCTAAACCTATAGTTGCCTCATTAATGGGAGATGATGTAAAAGCAAAGAGGTGGTTTAGGTGGATTATCTACTTTTTTCATCATCTATCTTGGTCAAAAACTATTGTAAAGTCTAAAGATATGTATGACTCTTTTGGACAAAAAGATGTAGAAATTGTCCCTAATGGTGTAGATATGAGTCGCTTTAGACCTATTGATAAAGATATAGCACTAAAAGAGATAGGTTGGAGCAGAACAAAAAGACATATTTTATTTACCTCCAATCCTAAACGCATTGAGAAGAACTTTAAACTCGCACAAGATGCATTTAATCTGCTAGAAGATGACAACCTAGAGCTACACTACTTGATGAATATAGAAAATGAGAAGATACCCTACTACTACAACGCATCTGATGTTGTTATCTTAACAAGTCTATGGGAAGGAAGTCCAAATGCCATTAAAGAGGCTATGGCTTGTAGTGTACCTATTGTCTCAACAGATGTGGGTGATGTAAGGAGTGTTATGTCAAAAACCAAGGGGTGTTACATCTCTAGTTTTGATGCTAAAGAGTTTGCCTCAAAGATAAAAATGGCGTTAGATTTTGGAGAGAGAACTACAGGTAGAGAAGATATATCTCATATAAAATCAGAGGTAATTGCTAAGAAGATAATAGATATATATAAGGATATAAAATGTGTGGAATTGTAGGAGAGATAAACTTTAACAATCAAGAGGTAGAGAGAGATACCCTTACTAAGATGATGAGAACCATAAGACATAGAGGACCTGACGATAGTGGTTACTTTGTAGATGGTAGCGTTGGGCTTGGCTTTGTGCGTTTAAGTATTTTAGATTTATCTTTAGCTGGTCATCAACCCATGATGAGCGATGATGAGAAGTTAGTTCTTATCTATAATGGAGAGATATATAACTATATAGAGCTAAGAGAGGAGCTTAAAGCAAAGGGGTATACCTTTAGAAGCAATACAGACACAGAGGTGCTTTTAAAATCCTATGAGGAGTGGGGTGAGGATTGTTTAGATAGATTTAATGGAATGTGGGCATTTGTCATCTACAACAAAGAGACTAAAGAGATTTTTGGAGCAAGAGATAGATTTGGTATAAAGCCTTTTTACTATTGTAAAGATAAAGACTCACTCCTTTTTGCCTCTGAGATTAAAGCTATAAAGAGTGTAGTTCAAACCCCTTTAACCGTTAATGAACAGGCTGTTTTTGACTACCTATCATTTAACAGAACAGACTATAGTAACAGAACTTTTTACAATGAAATCTACAAGATTCCTCACGGACATAGCTTCTCTGTTAGAGATAGAGAGTTTAAGTTAAAGAGGTGGTATGACCTAAAGAGCAACTGCAACAAAGAGCCTATTGATGCTAAGGAGTACCTTGAACTCTTTACCTCATCTGTTAAGTTACGAATGCGTTCAGATGTGCCTGTTGGTGTCTGTTTGAGTGGTGGGCTTGACTCCTCTAGTATTATCTCTACAATCTCTAAAAGATTAAAGATTGAAGATATAAAGAGCTTCTCTGCTGTCTATGAGAGGGGGCAAAGAGGTGATGAGAGTGAGTTTATAGATGAGATGAGGTCATATTTGAACAATATGCACTTTACTACACCTACAGCAAAATCTCTCTATGGTGATATTGAAGATATGATTAACACACTAGATGAGCCTGTGCCAACTACTAGTATCTATGCTCAATATAGTGTTATGAAACTTGCAAAGCAATATGCTGTAGTTACACTCGATGGACAAGGGGCAGATGAGCAGTTGGCTGGGTATCACTACTTTTATGGTTTCTACTTCAAAGAGCTTTTAATGCAGTTTTCTCTTTTGAACTTCTCTTTAGAGATGTTTCACTACTTAAGAAGACACAAATCGCTCTATGGGGTTAAGACACTTCTTTTCTTCCTTCTTCCAAAGAGTCTAAAGACTAGATTAAGGGTAGAAGATGCCTCCTATATACAAAAGAGTTTCTATCAAAAATATAGACAGAGTAGCACTCTTGCTGGTGAGTTGTATGGTGCAAAGAGTCTTAAAGAGTCGCTCTTAAACCACTTTGAGTATAAGCTAGAGCATCTACTAAAGTGGTCAGACCTAAACTCAATGAGGTTCTCAATTGAGTCACGTGTACCATTTTTGGACTATAGATTAGTAGAGCAGACACTCTCTTTGCACAATGATAGCTACATAAAAAAGGGGCTTACCAAATATATCTTAAGAGAGAGTATGAAGTCCATTTTACCTGAAAAGATTAGAATGAGATATGACAAAATAGGCTTTGCTACACCTGAAGATGAGTGGTTTAGAGAGGAGTTCTTTCAAGAGATGATAATGAAAATACTAAATAGCCCAACTAAAGAGTTTCAAAAATATGTTAACACAACAAAGGCACTAGAGATGTATAAAAGACATCTAAACAGAGAGATAAACTGCTCTAAAGATATTTGGAAGTGGATAAATTTAGATTTATGGTTAAAAAATAATAAAAGGTAAAAAAAGATGAAGATACTATTAGACATAGGACACCCAGCACACGTACACTACTTTCGTAACTTTATTAAGATAATGCAAAACAAAGAGCATAAAATCTTAGTAATAGCCAGAGACAAAGAGGTCTCGCAAGAGCTACTAAAGGCGTACAATATAGAGTACATAACAAGAGGAAAGGGAGGAGTTGGGCTTGTTGGTAAGATTTTATATCTACTAAAGACAAATATATCTATGTTAAAAGAGGCTTTAAGATTTAAACCAGATGTTTTTTTGAGTTTTGGTTCACCATACCCTGCACAGGTCTCATGGCTTCTTAGAAAACCACACGTAACCTTTGCTGATACAGAACATGCAACACTTACAAACTATGCATTTATGCCCTTTTCTAAAAATATCATTACCCCATCGGTCTTTTTAGATGATTTAGGTAAAAAACATATAAGATTTAACGGCTTTATGGAGCTGTGTTACCTCGATGAGAGATACTTTACCCCAACTAAAGATGTCCACAAACTACTAGGTATTCAAAAAGATGAGAAGTATATTGTTGTAAGGTTTGTCTCATGGGGAGCAGTACACGACATAGGACACTCAGGACTAAGCGACAAATCTAAAATAGAGATAATAGATAGGCTCTCTAAGTACCATAAGGTATTTATATCTTCAGAGGGGGAGTTACCTAAAAGGTTTGCTCCATATAGACTAAACATCTCACCAGATAAGATGCATGATGTTTTAGCTAATGCAACTCTCTTTTTAGGAGAGGGTGCAACAATGGCTTCAGAGTGTGCTATGCTTGGAACACCAGCTATCTATGTTAACTCTCTAAATGCAGGTACACTAATGGCAGAGGAGAGGAGTGGAAGCATATTTGGTTTTAGGGACTCAAATGGTGTTTTAGACAAAGCAGTAGAGCTTTTAGAGACACCTAATCTAAAAGAGATATTTCAAGAAAATAGAAAAAAGCTCTTAAAAGATACCATAGATGTAACAGGCTTTATGGTCTGGTTAGTAGAGAACTACCCTAAGAGTGTAGAAATTTTAAAAGAGAATCCGAATTATCAAGAGAGATTTAAAAGATGAGAGATTTTACCCATACCATATATAAAGAGTTACTACTTGAACTAATCTCAAAGGGGTATAGGTTTGTTACTGTAGAGGAGTATTTTACCTCTAACTACAACCCAGATTTACCCTTTGTGCTTATGCGTCATGATGTAGACAGAAGAGCAAACAGCTCTTTAGAGATGGCAAAACTAGAGCATAGCTTAGGTGTTAAATCTACCTACTACTTTAGAACCATATCAAGAACATTTAAACCCAAAATCATAAAAGCCATAGCCGATTTAGGGCATGAGATAGGTTATCACTATGAGTCTTTGGCTCAAACCAATGGAGATTATGAAAAAGCCATAGATGATTTTGAAAAGAATCTACAAAGACTCAATGAGCTTTATCCTATAAGAAGTATTGCTATGCATGGCAGACCCACCTCTAAGTGGGACAGTCGCCTACTTTGGGATAGGTATGACTATAGAAAATATGGCATACTTAGCGAACCATACTTTGATTTGGACTTCAATGAGATACTCTACATTAGCGATGCAGGTCGTGCTTGGGGTAATGAGTCTGTCAACTTAAGAGACAAAGTAGAGAGTAGATTTGAGTTCTCATTTAACCATACAGAGCAGATAATCTCAAATATCAAAGAGAGTAACCTACCTAAAAAGATAATGATAAACATTCACCCAGAGCATTGGGCAAAGAGTAGTTTTGAGTGGTATCAGATTTGGCTTATAAGAAGAGTTAAAAACTCCATAAAAAAGGTACTCATAAGGGGTAGAGCATGAGAGTTTTGCTAGGAGATATATCTAGCTATAAGGCTATTGTTGTTGCAAAGTTCTTAAAAGAGAACTACCCAAATATTGAGATACACACTTTTGATAGTAGAGGCTTTACAAGATATGTAAGAACAAAATATAGTGATGTTCACCACATAGTAAAAAGTGATGATACTAAGAGCTATATTGAACTTATAGAGAAGTATAAGATTGAGTATTTTATTCCTGTTATAAATGAGAACATAAAGTCTATTCTTAAAAACAGAGAGAGGTTTAAAGAGAGTTTAGACTACTTGGGTAGTTATGAGATATTTGAAAAGCTAAACAACAAAAAGCTTCTTATGTTACTAGCTCAAAAGCTAGATATTAAGATACCAAAAACATACAAAAGCATAGATGAGGCTAACTACCCTTGTGTAGTTAAGCCAACAGATTTGTCATCTTCAAAAGGGGTTATCTATATTGAGACTCAAGAGGATTTAGAGAGAGCAAAACAGAAATATAGAGGTGTAAAAGACCTAATTGTCCAAGAGTATGTAGAGGGTGAGGGTGTTGGTTGCTCTATGTATGTAAAAGATGGCAACATAGTAACCTCCTATGGTCATAGACGACTAGCAGAAAATCCAATCTCTGGTGGTTCAAGTGTATATAGAGAGAGCTTTGAAGATAGCAGAATGCAAAGTGTTGCTAAAAAGATTTTAGAGCATTGGAGATGGAGAGGCTTTGCAATGTTTGAGTTTAAACTAACTGCTAACAGTGAGCTGTATCTAATTGAGGTTAACCCTCGTATTTGGGGGTCAATAAATCAAGGTCTTCAAAATGGTGTTAACTACTTTGAAGATATGTTAGGAGAGGTAGCCAAAAAAGAGCTACCCGAACAGAAAACCTACCTCTCTCCACTCTTCTATTTTGTTCTGTTGAAGTATCTCTTAAGGTTTAATCTTAGACCTCTTTTGCTATCTATTAAAAATATAAAGTATAACAGAGCAGACATTAGCCTCTTTAATGACCCTAAAGGCTTTTTTAGCCCCATCTTAAGGAAGTTTCTATGAAATCTATCAATGTAATTGACCTAGACAAGACACTTATAGATTTTGACTCCTTTAGATATTTAGTCATAGATGAGTTAAAGTCACTAAACTTAAAAATAGCTCTTTTGGTCATTGTTAGAAGATTAAGATTAATAGATGCATCAAGATTTAAAAAGGGTGTAATAGAGACTCTAAAGTTAGACAGCAATAGTAGACTCAACAGTAAAATGGCTGATTTAATTGTTAGCTCTATAGACAAAAAAGTTTTAGAAAAGATAGAAAAAGAGAGTAGTGCTACTACAATCAATATCTTATGTAGTGCGTCAGCTAACAGTTATGTTAAAGAGGTAGCAAATAGATTAGGCTGGGTAGGCTATGGCTCATACATAGATGAGAATAATCTCTTTTACCACATGTATGGAGCAAACAAACTAAAGTTTATAGAGTCAAAATATCCAAATAGCAAATATAGATACAACTTTGCTATTTCAGATAGTAAGAGTGATTTGGAGATGTTAAA
>JALWNF010000271.1 GCA_026995985.1 Campylobacteraceae bacterium | reverse complement strand
CTCCACAAAACCAAACCCATCATACAAAGCATTTGGTACAGGTGCAAAAGCTCCTTTTGCTTTATCGCCATCTAAACGAGCTACCTCTGAAGCATAAATATGAAAAGTTTTAGAACTCATGGCAATCTCCCGCTTAAGATACTTTCTTTTTTTTGGAGGAATATCTTTTGCATTATCTAATGCCTTTTTGTAAGCCTCTGCTACAACTCGCTTAGGGGCTCCTCTTTTTTGCTCTAAAGAGGCAACCTCTACATAACCCTCAAACTTTTCAGGCTCTTTTTTTGTAATATCTTTAAACTTCTCTATTGCTTTGTCGTACTCTTTTTCAGATTTATAGAGGTAGGCTAACTCTTTTTTATAGCGTATCTTGTTTGGATATTTACTACTCAATTTAGTTAAAATATCAATAGCTTTTTTAGCTCTACCACACCCCTTTAATACCTGAACATACTCATACTCTACAACTTCAGTTGGTTTCATTTTATGTAGAACATCATAGTGCTTAAGAGCCTCTTTACAATCTTTTTGAGTAAATGCTAACTTTCCCTTTAACCAGTGGTAGTCACTATTTAGATTAGCTTTCATCTTCTCATATTTAGATAGATAAATCATCGCCTCTTGTGCTCTTTGAAGTTTTACATCAAGCCTACTAACCTCTAGTGTAATCTTAGCATCATTAGGTCTCTTTTTTAAGTAGCGTTTCCAATAGGCAATAGCTTGACTAGGTTGATTTAACTCTAAACATAGATAACCTATACTTTTTAAAAGCTCTGCATCTTTTTGGTCATGTTTTGAAGCCTCTATAAAGTAGGCTAGTGCCATATCTTTTTGACCAAGAGATAGATAGTTGTATCCTAAACTCTTTAAAGCCTTAGAACTTTTAGGGTAACTTTTAAGATAAACTAATAGATAACGATTACTCTTTTTATAACGCTTAAGCTCTCTATATAGATTTGCAACATCTAAGTAGTGCTTTTTATCTAATGCTTTTATATCGATTCCATCTAGTAGACTCTCTAACTCTTTAGGATCTATATTTTTTGACAACACTATTAACTGCATCATTAACTCTGCACGTTTTTTAGGAGAGAAACACTCATAAGGGTAGGCTCTATCTAAAAGCACTCTCTGACCCTCTTTATTTCTCTTCTCATAATCTAATAAAAAAATTAATGCCTCTTTATTGCAACCATGCTCTAAGCGTTGAAGATATATATCTCTTATTTTATCAAGCTGATTGCTCTCTTGAAAAAGAACTAAACGCTCTTTATTGCTCTTTATATATTTACTTATCTCATTTGCAATATGCTTTGCTCTTTTAGGGTTTTTAGATTTTAAAAGATGAACTAACTCCTTACTTAAAACAATCTGTTGAGGCTTTTTTAAACATGAAAATGGATAGTTTTTATCTAATAGCTCTAACCTCTTTTTAGGACTCTTTTTATAATCTTCTAGTAGATATAACAGAGCATAAGAGTCACATCTTCTCTCTAGCTTCTTTTTGTATATCTCTCTCATCTTATTCTCTTGATTTGTCAATTTATAGAGATATATCAACTCCTTTAGCCTCTTCTTGTTTGGCTCTAAATCATAAAGCTCTTTGGCTAAGAGAGATGCCTTTTTATACTCTTTTTTAGACAACAAAAGGTCTAGTTTCCACTTAAGGTACTCCTCATTTTTATTAGGTAACTCCAAAGCAAGGGCATAAGCATAATCTTTATCATTTAAATTACTACTTATTTTTGACCATCTATAAAGTTCATCTATAGATAGTTTACTTCGTTCTATTAGGCTATCTGCTTTAATATACTCTTTCTGTTTTAGATAGGAGTCAAAGAGTAACTCTTTAGCATATAATTTGTCCTCTTTTTTTAGAGGGTACTGCATTGCCTTTTGAACAAACTCTGAAACCTTCTTATAATCTTTATGCTTTTTGGCCTCTTTAGCTTTATGGAGTAAAAGATACCCTGCACTACTACTTTTAGTCTCTACATCACTAATATATCTATCAGCACAACTCTCATCTTTTCTCTTTAAACAGAGTTCAAGTAGTATCTCTTTGGCTTGAGTATTTTTTGAATCAATCTCTAAAACCTTCTCAAGCAACTTTTGAGCTTCACTATCTTTTCCCTCTTTAATTAGAGTATAGGCTTTGTCTATTCTTGGGTGTACACGAAACTCCTTATAGCCCTTATCTAACCAAGTCGTAAAGCTATCGACAGGATTAGCCAAGAGCAATAGTGTATTTATAGTAAAAAGCAAAATAACTTTTCTCATATTATGCTACCTTTGCTATCTCTATTTCATCTTCATCTGGAAACTCATGGTCTGTTTTATCCCACTTCACCTCTTTCTTCTCCTCTTTAGCTGAGTGATAACGCTTAAAAGCAGCAAATAGAGCTTTCATGTTGACAAAGTTACCCCAAACCAGCCTAGGAATACTTAAAAAGGCCTGTAGTAGGTCATAGTGTTTACTAACAAAGTAGAAACGGTGAAAGAGTCTACTACCTAAAAAGAGTGCATTAAAGGCTATGAGTGTCCAAATCCAACTCCCTTCAGGAATAAACTCTGGAAAGTGCCAACTACTATCATCTAACATATAGTATAGAGACAGACCAACCAAGTTAGCCAAGATAATATAGGCAAATAGATTAGCGGGGTGCGTAAAGATAGCCTTTCTATCACGATACAATATATAGTTTAGCCCTAAACTCTTTGTCCAACCAATATCACGATACCCTTGAAAGACAATTCCTACCATCCAACGAGCCTTTTGTCGAACAGCTTGTTGAAACTTTGTAGGGAAGTAGCCTTTAGAGACAATATACTCTATAACCTCTCGCTCCTCCTCTTTGCCCCAAAAATTTTTAACCTTTTTAATTACCTTAATAGGATAGGTAACAAAAGCCAAGTTAAGTCCCTCTTTTAAAAGACGATAGCCAATATCATAATCTTCTGTTAGACTCTTTGTATTAAAGACGACACCATTATTAAGTCTTGATAGAGTCTCAATGGCTTTTGGGCTAAAAGAGGTTGCTACACCAGAGCTTGGAACATAGCCACTTATGCTTTCACGCACTATCATATCTTTAAATCCTGTCTCAATAAACTCATCTTGGTAGTGTGTTCCATTAAAGTTCCATGGATTACGAGTCAAAGGCACTACAGGAATCTGCATCAAATCCTTCTCTCCACTTCCTACAACATAATTTGCTAACTTAAGCTCTAAAGGGTGAACAATATCTTCTGAATCGTGGTAGGTAAAACAGGCAAACTTAATACCTTTAAGTCTCTCATACTCAAAGATAGTCTCAATAACATTATTTAGACAATCAGCCTTAGTTGTAGGACCTGGAGTTTTATTTACTACCTTATGAACATTTGAGTAAATAGCTGTTACATTGTCTACCTTCTCTTGTGTTGCAGGGTCATTTGGGTATGTCCCTACAAATATATGTAGATTGTCATACTGAAATGTTCTTAGTGTATTTTTCAACATCTTCTCAATAACTACAGCCTCGTCCCATGCAGGAACCATTAGTGCTAATGGTCTTTCAGGGTAGGCAATTAACTCATCTACTGTTATATCTGGATACTCCTTTTTACCACGTATCCAACGAAAAAAGCGTTGTACCCAATAGTACATATCGACAAAAAAGTCATCAACTCCACTAATAAATAGAATAACAACTGAAAATATAGTCAATATCTTAATTATAAACCAATATAGTGATAGGTAATCTACATACTCCATTTTATCTACCTCTACTTAATTACTAGTCATAATATCAACTGGTGTTGCTGGGTCTAAATAGCTATTTGAGCCATAAAATAGAAACTCAAAATCTGTTGCATTATCTATAGAGACTTTATCAAGAGCAAACTCAGCAAAAGAGCCATTTATTGCATGAGGAACACTACCTATAAACTCCCAAGACCAGCTATCTCCATCTCCTGTATATCTATAAAGGTTTGCCCCCTCTAAAAGGTAGTCATAGCCTCCATCATAACCTATAGTTACACTATCTTTATTGTCTATAAAGATATGCCATGCCCAAAACTTATTGGAATCAATTGTATCATCATTAATATAAGCAAGATAAAGTTTATTTTCATCTTGAATTGAACCACCAAATCTCCAATCAACAACATTTGGAGTTGTAATATCATTTGCATCAATAAAATTCAATTTACCTTGCCAATCATTTGAATCTCCATCAATTTCAATATCATTACTAATTTGTATTCCATCAAAATCTACATGAAAGTTATCAACCCCATAAGCTGTATGGTCAGCTATTTCATCATAATACTCTTCAAATGAGTTCTGCCAATTCTCTTGTGGGTTTGCACTATCTCTAGCAATTACTCTAAAGAAGTAGTCCCCTTTTGGCAACATCCATTTTGTTCTAAATCCATTAGTTGTTAAATTTTTAACACTAAACTTAATCTGACTTGGCTCAAAGTTATAACTAGTCGAAATCTCTAAATCATAAGTAACATCATCTCCTTGTAAATCAACAGATGGCTCCCACTCAAAGACAATCTCATCTCCTTCAATATATGGTGTATCCATATGAAATGGCATTGGAGAGTTTAAATCTTTCAAAAATCTTTGATAGTTTATCTCTACAGTTGAAGCTAACTGATTATAGATACTATTATACTCTTGGAAAATAAGCTCCTCTGTAGGCTGATTACTATCAAGGTAGTCTAAGTCAGGAGATTGATGTAAAATAGGATAGACCAAATCGTAGTAACTATTGGTCAATGCTTCTATTTTATCAGGAGTTAGATAGTTATTTTTTATCTCCTCTACTGCTAGTTTTAACTTATTTAGATTACCTGGTTGTGACAAATAACGTCTTCCTATCTCTGTTGCCCAAAAGTTAAATGGTCCACGATAACACTTCCCTGGAACATAACCTCCCTCAACAATAGTTGGTTGCCAATCATACCCCCATGTAGAGTCATAATCCCATGGTAAAAAGTAGAAAGTATCTTTCCCTTTTGGGTTAAATATATAAAAGTTTGAAGTTGTAACATCTGTATTTCCCATCAAAATATTGACAGCTTCCCATGTTAAAAGATTATTTTCGTTAAAATATTTAGCCAATACATCTTGCTGAAAGTTATTGTTAGGATTATTGAGTGCATTGAGCATCTCTAAGAGTTTTTTTGAATCTTTTCCACGTTTCTGCTCTAAAATATAATCAAATGCTTTCTGGTCAATAGGTTGACCATTCTCATCAAGAGCTAACTCTGGACGTATCTTAAAGTCAAAATGATACGCCTTGTAGACATTTGAGTGCTTGTGAAACCCTCTTCTTAAAAGGTACTCTTTACCTACATTTTCAACATGAGTAAAGAGTCCATAATCTTGATTATCAATATATAAATGAACAAACTGAGTACGTAGACTTGGTAGATTTGGAATATCTCTCATCAAGTCAAAACTAAGTTTATTTTTAATACGCGTTAAGTCACTTAGATGTTTATTGAGTTGAAGCTTACGTTCACCTCTCCACAAGTCATGTTTACTATCTAGTTTTATACGATATGATTTTAAATCTTCAAGCCTAGAGGCTCCTCCTCTAAGCCTAAGTGTTGCATTTGAGACCTTTCCATCATCTGGAAAATCATCTGCTTGAAAGTGGACTTTAATCTCTGGTTTAAAGTCATCATATTTATCTATATCATTATTGACATCATCAAGTGTACAACCACTATAGTCTCCTACTTCACAAGGACCTTCACTAATTACAGTTCGCAAATCTACTCGTAACATAGTAGCTGGGTCTTGATAGTAGATACCATCTGGTTCATGAATATCTGTATCTAATGGAGTAAAAACTGTTGCCCATGAACTAGAGAATGCAACTCCCACTATTGCACTCCACACTAAGATATTCTGTTTCATTATAAATCCTTTTTTCAACAAAATAAAACAGAATATTATCTTATTTAAGGTTTACATATGTTTAAAACAGTTATTTTTTATTTGTTTATGTTTATAAAAAGCTATTTCTTATTGAAAAAAGTAAATATACCATCATCAGGTAATCCTTTTGCCATCTCATTAACTTCATTAGTATCATAGCCTAACTCTTTTAGACGCTCTATTACAGGTGGGTGCGTATAGTAAAAAAATGTAAATAGAGGGTGTGATTTTGGAAATGATTTATTCTCCTCTATCAATTTTATAAGTGCAGAGACTAAGTTCTCTTTTCCACCTAACTTACTACCAAACTCATCTGCGGCATACTCATTATGACGACTTATAAAGCTCATAATTGGAGTAAACACAAATGACAATATAGGTAAAAGCAGTATCATCATAGCTATCTCTACTCCTGCACTATCTCCTACTCTCATATCTATAAAAAGTTCAGTAGGTAGATTACCCAATAAAAAGAGAGAGACAAAAAGCAATACTCCCATCATTGCAATATTTTTCCAAATATCACCATGAGAGAAGTGACCTAGCTCATGACCTAAAACAGCCAATAACTCTTTGTTAGTTAACTTCTCCATCAATGTATCAAACAGAACAACTCGTTTAGAGTTTCCAAGTCCTCCAAAGTAGGCATTTAGTCGACTATCTCTCTTTGAAGCATCTAAAACAAAAACCCCATCACTCTTAAGACCAACACTCTTCATCATATTTTCAATATCTCTCTTTAACTCTCCCTCTTCAAGAGGAGTAAACTTATTAAAGATAGGAGCTATAATAGTAGGATAGATAACATTGATGAGTATAGCTAAAGTAAAAAGTAACCCAAAGCCCCAAAGCCACCACGATTCAACATTAATTACTATCCATGCTAAAGCATAAAATAGAGCTCCACCAAAAACAATAAACATTGCAATAGACTTTAGCTGGTCAATCAGATAGAGTTTTATTGTTGTGTTTGAAAATCCATAATCTTTGTCCAATTTAAAAGTCTGATAAATCTCAAAAGGAAGCCCTACTATATAACCAATAGCAAAAAAGCCAAAAAGAAAAACCACAGCATCTATTACTGAGTTATCTGTTTGTAAAATAGAAGCTAACCAATGAAATCCATAAGTTACCCACCAGACAAACATAAGATAATCTACTAAAGTAGACAAAAGAGAGACTCTCTCTTTTTTAATAGCATACTCACCTGCTTCTTTATATTTATCTTGGCTCATAAGAACAGCTTCTTTGTTTTTCTCTTGAGCTATATAGCCTATTTGCATAACTGAGATATATACTTTCAACAGTGTATAGAGTGTAAAAAGTATCATTACAATTTCTAACATACAATATTACCTTAAATTTTTTTTGACATTATATCTACTTATCCTTGTTACTTTTATTCACCCAAATATAAATAGATAATCCAACCATAAGTACTGTAACACCATACATCAAATCTACTGCAGAGTGTAATTTTTCTGGCTTAGTAATAGCAAATTTAAAGACTAGCATTAGTGCTTCAATAGATAGTGCTATAATAATAGAACCTAAAAAGCGTATCATAGTCTGATGAGCATCACCTGAGTCATCTTTTTTCTCTTTTCCCAAAACCTCCTCTTCAAAAATAGCTTTAACCAAATCAAAAATAGCTAAAGATAGAGTCAGCAAAATGGTAGATTTAAACATCTCATTAATATTCAAGCTATTTATATCCCAACCTAAAACTAAAAGACCACTTACCCCTTTAATAAAGAGCAAAAAGGCAACAAAAACTAAAGCTAATGAAAAGAAAGAGTATACAAACTTACTATATTGTCCAAAAATAGAGTCAACAGAAGATGGTAAAATCATAGAGAGTAGTTTATCTAACTGAATATCAACACAAATAATATACATCAACTTATTACTGCTCTCATCATAAATTGGGAAAGAGGCAGTCACTACCATACTATTACTCTCTAAAGAAGGATATGGTTCAGTTAAAACACATCGTTGCTCTTTAAATGTTCTATAAAAATAGGCTCTATCACTTCGGTCATACCCTTTTCTCTTTCCATTAAGCTCTTTATGACTAGAGATATTATCTACTACTTGTATTCCATTTGCATCTAATGCATATAGTACTTCTGCATTAGGAATAACTTTTTGCAACTTTTTTAGTTGCTTTATTAGTTGCTCTTCAACATTACCCTCTAGGTTTATGGTAGAAATTGTACGCCCCATCAAATAACATAAATAGGCTCGTGCTTTTGTTCGTATCTGTGCATACTCTTTAATCTCTCTAATAACCATTTTGTAACCCTTTATCACTATTTAATTTTTTAGCCCTATTGTATATAATTTTTCTTACCACTAGTTTAAAAAAAACTTAAAAATTTTTTATTGTATCAATAGTAAACATTCTATTTCCAAGAGGGTTTGTATTGTCTCTGAAATATGGTTTTAGTATTTATTTGCAAGATATTGTTTAGATTAGTAAATTAGAAATTTTTTTGAAATTTCTTGGATTTTTAAGGTAGCAACTGACACCTATGTTTAGGTTATGGTTTTCATTTTGAGAGATTGGTTTTGTTACTATTACTCTCTTATGCATTATAACGGAGACCGTTGTTATGAGGAAAGTTAACTAAAAAAAACTTTTTACTTCATTTATGCAATTGAACAATTGTCCACCTTCATCAATAAAAAGATACCAAATAGAAACGATTCCCATAAATAATCCTATAAGTAATAATTCAAAAGC
>JALWNF010000270.1 GCA_026995985.1 Campylobacteraceae bacterium | reverse complement strand
TTCAAAATCAAATTCACCATTTGCAAGGGCGTAACCAATTCCAGAGAGGAAGCCTCTGTCAGAGAGAATTAATTTATCTCTATTTGGTTTAATGACTTGGGAGTAGTGTTCGGCTCTATCGGCTAAAAAGAGGAGTAGTTCAGCTCTTTTTGATGTAAGTGAATCTTGTAGTAGAATCTCTCTAGCCTTAATGCCAAATGGAGTTCCTCCAGGCTCTTTTGTTACTACTACATTCTCAAACTTCTGAGCTATTCTCTCTATCTGTGTGCTTTTTCCACAAGTGTCAATACCTTCAAATAGTATATACATTTACTTTTTACCTTTTGATTTTATCTCATTTAAAATAGATTTTGGAACCAAGTGCTCAATCTCTCCACCAAACTTTAAAATAGCTCTAACTACCGATGAGGAGATAAAGGAGTACTCAAGTTTTGGCATAAGATAGATGGTCTCTAGCTCTTTTTTGAGTGAGACATTAGCATATCCCATCTGCTGTTCATACTCAAAATCGGTAGATGAGCGAATCCCTCTTATGATAATATTAGCATCTAGTTCAGTTGAGAGGTCAACTAGCAGTGAATGAAACTTTATTACTTTAATATTTTTGAGATGAGATGTTGCTTTTTCTATCATGCCTATTCTCTCTTCAATAGAAAAGAGAGGAGTTTTACTAGGGTTCTCTCCAATAGCTACAATGATTTGGTCAAACATATTGGCTGAACGCTCAATAATGTCTAAGTGACCAATAGTTAGAGGGTCAAAAGTTCCAGGGTAGATTGCACTTCTATTTTTGTTCATTTAGTTCCATCGCTTATATAGGTTGTTCTCTATGCCTAAAACATCATACCACTTTCCAATAATAAACCGTTCCATATCTTCAATCGTTTGTGACTCAGAGTAGAAACCCATTACAGGAGGGGCAATAATTACACCAAGTTTAGCCAACTTTTCCATATTCTCTAACGCAATAGCAGAGAAGGGAAGTTCTCTAGGAGCAAGAAGTAACTTTTTTTGTTCTTTTAGAGCTACTGAAGCTACCCTTGTTACTAAATTGTCTGCAATACCATGTGCAATTTTGGCTAGAGAGTTCATGCTACAAGGGATTATAGCAGTTATATCGACTTGAAAAGAGCCAGATGCAATAGAGGCAGCAATATTTGAGTTGTCATGAAAAGTAATGTTTGAGTTTTCAAAGTGGTTAACGGTTAAAGCATTGTTCGAGGTAATAAGATGTACCTCAATACTTTTAGGAAGATACTCTATAAATTTTTTTCCAAGTTCTATGCCTGAAGCACCTGTGATTGCTAAAACTAATTTCATTTGGTTCCTGTGGTATAATATATTATGAAGTATATCAAAAAAAACTATATGAAGATATAAAATATGGGGAGTTATAAAAGGTGGTACCACAGGTCGGATTCGAACCGACACGCCCGAAGGCAGAAGATTTTGAGTCTACCAAGTCTACCAGTTCCATCACTGTGGCACAATCCAATATAAAATTGGATTGAAAGTATACAGTGATGAAGCTTAAATAATTATTAATTATGCTACAGCATCTTTTAAAGATTTTCCAACTTTAAATTTAACTGCTTTTCTAGCAGGGATTTTAACTGTTTTTCCTGTAAGTGGAACTCTAGCCTCCCTTGCTGCTCTATCTACTGTTGAGAATGAGCCAAACCCAATAAAATTTACAGTTTTACCCTCTTTGAGAGCATCTGTAATAGTTTCAAGTATAGCATTTAACGCTTCATTTGCATCTTTTTTAGATAAGCCCGACTTCTCTGCTACTGCATCAATAAACTCTGCTTTTCTCATTAAATCATCCTTTGTAAAATATTTATACTCAATTCTACAATTTTTTTTTTAAAATAACAAGGAATTTGTGAAAATTGTGTTAAAAATAGTTTAAAATACGTTAGTTTTGGGATTTTTATTTAAAATAATGTTATAATTTTTTAAATCTTTTAGGAGTTTTAGTGCACATTTTTATATTAGTATTTATGATAATATTTGTATATGGGTCTTTTTCTACTATTTTCCATTCAACTGAGATGGTTGGAAAAATAGGTCAAACTTTTGGGGAAGGAAATATTAAACTATTTGGTTATTTGGCCTATATCAATCTACTTATGTTGTTATTTCCTCTCTATAAAATCTATAAAGAGGAAAAACTATTAAGGGATATAGAGTTTCATACAGGTTGGATACTTCTGTTTATTTCAGCTCTACTTTTTCAATCTTTAGTTGTTGATATTTATAAAAGTGGGTCAATTTCATTAAGTCTGTATGATTTTTTATATCCTTATATTGGTAAGGCAGGAATGTGGCTTTTATGGCTTCTATCAACATTAGTTGCTTTTATATTAACACTAGATGATATACCAGATGTGAAGAGTGCTATAAAATCTATTATGAAGTATGTTGAGATTGTTGTAAATAAAAGCAAATTACTTTGGAATAAAATTGAAAATCCATTTTTTGATAAGAAGAGTACAGAGAGTATGACAACTATTGTTGCTCAAAGACGAACTAGAAGAGCAAATAGTAGTAATAAAACAAAAACATTAAAGCAGAAAACACCCAAAAAAATTTCTCATAAAAGAAAAACAGTTAAAAAGAAAAAGATTACACAAGAGAGACCAATACTTGAAGAGCGTCCTATAGAGGAGATTGGAAACTTAACAATTGAACCCATACAGACTGTGGTAGATGAGGAGCCAAAAGTAGAGAATGAGCTATTGTCTATAGAGCCTATCTCTTTGCCTGATAAAGATGAGATAGTAACAAAGAGTAAATCTAAAGATAGTAAAACTACAACAAAAATTCTTGATGAGTTAGAAGAGAATCGAGCATTAATGGAGCAACTAGAAAAGGGTGAGATAGAAGAGCCTGAAGATTTTATCTTACCATATTTAGATTTTTTAGAGGAGGCACCAAAGGTTTCTGTAAAAGTTAATGAAGAGGAGATAGACCGTAAAGTACATGAACTTCTTGATAAGTTGGCACAGTTTAAGATTTCTGGTGAGGTAATGGATATATACTCTGGACCACTTGTTACTACTTTTGAGTTTAAACCTGCTGCCAATGTTAAAGTCTCAAAGATTTTAAATTTACAAGATGACCTTGCTATGGCATTAAGAGCAGAGACTATTCGTATTCAAGCTCCTATCCCAGGAAAAAATGTTGTAGGGATAGAGATTCCAAATGATAGTTTTGATACAATCTATCTACGCGATATTTTAGAGAGTGAACTCTTTCAAACATCTAAATCTCCACTTACTATTGCAATGGGTAAAGATATTGTAGGAAATCCTTTTGTTACTGACCTTAAGAAGTTACCTCACTTGCTTATTGCAGGAACAACAGGGTCTGGTAAATCAGTAGGAATTAATGCTATGATTCTCTCTTTACTATATAGAAATGACCCCGATTCACTTAAACTTATGTTGATTGACCCTAAGATGTTGGAGTTTTCTATCTATAATGATATTCCACACCTAATTACACCTGTTATTACTGATGCAGCAAAAGCTATTGCAGCTTTATCTAATATGGTAGGAGAGATGGAGCGACGCTATAAGTTAATGGCAGAGAGTCGTACTAAAAATATTGACAACTATAATGAAAAGGCAAAAGCAAAGGGGCATGAGCCTATGCCATTTATTGTAGTTATAATTGATGAGTTGGCTGACCTTATGATGAATGGTGGTAAAGATGTTGAGTACTCTATTGCAAGACTAGCACAGATGGCAAGGGCTGCTGGTATACACCTTATAGTTGCAACACAGCGACCAAGTGTTGATGTTGTAACAGGGCTTATTAAGGCAAACTTACCTTCAAGACTCTCATATAGGGTAGGGCAGAAAATTGATTCAAAGGTTATCTTAGATGCAGTTGGTGCAGAGACTCTACTTGGAAAGGGAGATGCACTTTTTACTCCTCCAGGAACAAATGGTTTAGTTCGTATACATGCTCCATGGAATTCAGAAGAGGAGATTGAAGAGATTGTAGAGTTTTTAAAAGAGCAGAGAGCTCCAGAGTATGATGAACGCTATTTAGTTAAAGATGAGTCTGATACAAAGGTTGGAGTTGGTGTGCAGGGTGAGTTAGATGAGTTGTATGAAGAGGCAAAGCAGATTATTCTAAATGACCAAAAGACCTCTATATCTTATCTGCAACGTAAACTTCAAATTGGTTATAACCGTTCAGCAAATATTATTGAGCAACTTCAAGAGATGGGAGTTCTCTCAGCTCCTAATAGTAAGGGGCAGAGGGATATTTTAATATAAGATGTTATCTATTTCTTATCTTTTATAATGACTTTTGCATACATACCAGGAAAGATATTTTTGTCTCCTCTGTCAAAAGTTATACGCATCTGAATTTTATGTGTCATTGGATTAGCCGCAGGGACAATAGCTTTAATAGTTCCAACAGTGCTATATTTAATAGATGGAATTTTAACTACAAGTTTTTGACCAACAGATACTTTAGAGATAATGCTTTCAGAAACAGAGACATGAACCTCTAAATCTTCTGTATCAACCATCATAATAGTAAGCATACCAGGCATAATCATGTCACCAACTTTAATATTTCTTCTAACAATTACACCATCTGAAGGAGCTTTCATCTTAAGATAGTTAAAGAGACTAGCCATCTGTCTAGCTTTTATATTTGCCTGTTCAACCATAACTTGTGCTGAGTCTAACATCGCTTTGACATTTTCAGCTTGAGAGGTTAGGTCATCTATGTCTCCTATAGCATAGTTAGCTTTTTTTTCTAAACGTTTTCTTTTTTTATTTATATTTTCTAAACGCTTTCTCCAAAACTCAACTACAATCTTTGACTGTTCTAGCATTAAGTCAGCTTGTGATTTCATAATATCAAACTCTGCTGACTCCATCTCATAGAGTACATCTTCTCGTTTTACATGGTCTCCAACTTTTACATTTACTTTTTTGACATAGCCCATATAGCGACTACCTATCATCTTTTGACCATCTGAGACAACTGTCCCTGTTATAGTAATATCATCAGCATATAGTAATGATATTATGAGTAAAAATGTTACAGCTAAACCTTTTCTCATAGCTATCTATCTCCTTTTTTCTGATTCAATTACCATTTACGTATTTGGATATGACATTTTAAGCACTGTTGTGTAATTTTACTATATGCTTGTAGGGCTTGAACTGGGTCACCATCTGAAAAACGCTCCTCTATATCTTCTGCTTTTTGTTTAATCTTCTTTTTGATTTTATTGCTCATTTTTATATTGTTATTGAACCACTTCTCATAGATATCTTTAGTATTTATCTCTGAATCGGTAGGTACAACTTTTACAATAGTCTCTTTTAGTGTCTTTACACCATCTTTAACAATATCAATATTATTATAGAAGAAACCTGTTTGAATATCTTGCATTGCTTGTGCCATTTTTTGCATATCTAAAACTCTTTGAGCTTGTGTATAAGCATTAAGAGAGGTTGTAGCAAATAGTAGGGCTGGTATTAGTAGAAGTTTTTTCATTTTTTTATTCCTTAGTTTGAACTTATCAATAATTATAACAGATTATTTTGAATATATTATCTTTTTTAGCTCTTTATTTAGGAGTAAGTTACAATAAGTTACTAAAAAAAATTTACAAAAATAATATATTATCATTATTTTTTTTCATATAGTTTAAGTATTTTTTCAAATATAAATTGTTATGATTCTCTTATCTCAATTAAAGGAAATAACTCATGAAAAAAATTGTAATCTTAAGTGCAACAACTGCTATATTGTTGTCTACTGCTTCAGCTGACTTCTCTTTTGGAGATATGTTCAAAGATATGAAAGAGGCAGCAACTTCTATAAGTAAAGATATGAAAGATTCTGTTGCTTCAGTAAAAGATGGTGCTGTAGAGGCTTCAAAATCGGCAGAGAGAACAGTAACTAATGTAAGTTCTGATGTGAAAGATACATCTGTAAAGGTATCTGACGATTTAAAAACAGCAGAGGTTTCAACATCTAAAGATACAAGAGATTCAGCAATAGAATTAGCAGAAGATACAAAAGATTCTGTAACAAATACTACTAAAGACCTAAAAGACTCAACAACAATCGCATCAAAAGATATGAAAGATTCAGCAGTAGCAGTATCTAAAGATATAAATGATGCAACAAAAAAAGTTTCATCTGATACAACTGAGAGTGTAAAAGCAGTATCTGATGATGCAACTGAGTCAGTTAAAACTGTATCTGATGATGCCGCAGATACAACTAAAACAGCAACAACAGAGGCATCTTCAACAGCAAAAGAGGCTTCTGATGATGCATCAAAGTCTGTAAAAACTGTTTCAGAGAATGCTAATGATTCAGCAAAAACAGCAACAACAGAGGCATCTGAAGCGACAAAAGAGAATAAATAGTCTTTTAAACTTTTCAAATATTTGGGTTACTTTTTTGTAGCCCAAACTTCTTTTCCCCTACCTTTTTATCCATTATTCTAATACAATATATAGTTTTAAGTTATATTAAATATATGTAAGAGTAGAATTTTTAGAAATTTTGAAAATAAGGATTAATAATGAAAAAGTTTACACTAATCTCTGGAATTGTTGCAGTAATGTTTACAACAGCTTTAGCTGATTTCTCTTTTAGTAAAATATATGAGGAGTTAAAAGCAGTAGCGGAAGCAACAGATGTTAACCTCTCTAATTTAAAAAAATTTAATGAATCTAACTCTACAAATAGTACCACAACAATAGCTGTAGATAGTAATTCTACTGATATAAATAGCTCTAATGGTGAAGCCTCTTTAGATGAAAATGTTTCTGATGAGAATAAAACAGAAACTTCTTCTAAGTAATATAAGTAGTTTTTATATTATTGTTTAAACTTTTACTAAAGGAGGTCACCTTTAGTAGCTTTTCCTATCTCTTCTTTTAAAATTATTTAATTAAAATATCTTTAAAGATAAAAAAATGTTATTATTAATATTAACATTTACAATAATAAAAGAGGAGTTATCATATGAAAAGAGTTTTATTACTTTCTTCCATATCGCTATTTTTACCAATTAGTATTCTTGCTGATTCAAATAATTCTAATGTAGTTAAAATTAATATACCTGAAGTCCCAAAAGCAACTAAAGCTATTCCAAAAGTTGAGGTTCATTACAGCAATCCACAAGAGCAAGTTAGCAGTGATAGAACTATTAAGTTTTCAAAAAGAGTTCCACCTAACTATCTTACTAGTGAAGAGCGTTACGGTAAAGGGGGAGTAGGGGCATCTTTATCTCACTCAAAAGTAATGGTAGGTGATGTTGACAAGGGGCGTATCTCTGCTTATCTAAGAGCTGATTTAATAGATGTAGAGAAGGCAAAATCAAAACTTAAAAATGCAGGATTTGAGATTGTTGCTGTAACGCCACTAGATGAGAGTGGAGAGCTAATCTCTATTGTGTTTACTAACGATACACTAAAAAAGATGGCTTCTAAAAAGAAAAGAGGTTATTTAGCAACAATGCGTCTACTCATAGACCCAGAAAATAAGCAGATAAGCATTACTAATCCTCTATATTTAGCAAAAGCATTTTTGCAAAATGAATTTAAAGAAGATGAGGCAAAAAAGCTCTTAAGAGCTTTAGTAAATGAGTTTAAGAGTGCTAAAAATTCACTAGATAAGTTAAAGTTCCAAGCGTTACCAAACTATAACTTTATGAAAGGTATGCCTCACTTTAGTGACCAAGTAGTAGTCGCTAGTGGAAAAGATTTAAAAAGTAAAGCTTCTAAAAATAAAAATGTTGCTTTTGTTTTAGACCTTCCAAATAAATCAACACTTATTGGTGTAAAGTTAGGTAAAAATGCAAATAGCTTTCCTCAAAAAATTGGTACTAACAATGCAGGAATGTTACCTTACCCTGTTTTAATCGAAGATGGAGAGGCAAAAATACTTGACCCTAAATATTATCTATCGTTGATGTATCCTGAACTAAAAATTGAAGGTTTTATGACTATAGCAATGGTACCAAGAGCTATTAAAGAAGATTGTAAAAAGGTTTTTAAGTAGAAAAAGTTTAAGACAAGGAGTGTTCTTCTCCTTGTCTTTGTTGTTAAAGCTCTTTCTCTGCTTTTTGTAGAGCCTCAATTACCTGTGCAATATTTGCTTTTGGAATATGAACCTTCCATTCAGGTTCAGTTGCATTAGCATTTAGGCTAATACCAATACTTGCTACACTTTCACTATTTGGACCATAAGGCTCTTTGATAGTAGTTACCGTTATCTTACCTTTTGTTCCTGCTAAATTCATTTCATCTATTTTTGTTACTTTATCACTCATAATATACCTTTAATAATTTATTTTGAAATGTGAGTATATCATGATTTTTTTAGAGTCTACTTCAATTTTATCATATAGAAGTTTTTAGAACGACTGTAGCTATCACTTTCACCTACAATAACTACTTTTCCATCACTTGTGCGTGTTATACCGTGAGCAATATCTCTATTTTTGTCACCATAGAGTTTTGACCATAAGAGTTTACCTTTACTAGATAGGGCTAAAACATAAGCATCAAAATCACCTTTGCCCATAGAGTTGGTTTTTCCTGCTACAACATAGCCACCATCTTTAGTCATTGTAATGGCTGTTCCCTCATCATAGTACTTAAAGCCATAAATTTTAAACCAGATAAGTTTACCATTTTT
>JALWNF010000269.1 GCA_026995985.1 Campylobacteraceae bacterium | reverse complement strand
AAAATATACGATTACTCCAGATAGAATCAAAGATGCCCTTAACACTTTAGAGGTCTCTAAAATCAAAGTTGATAATAAAATATTCTATATGAAATCCAATCATTCTAACAGTCAGGAAAAACTCAAATTTGCTAAAGCAATTATGAAATTCCTTCATATTAAGCAGTTAAAAAATATCTCTACTAGGGAGAATTTACTTTGTTTAGCTTAGGTTATTCTCTTTCATTTTTTACTCTAATTTGGCTTTGTAGTGAAAATCGGCACAAATTTTTTTTGTTGAACCCCTTGATATGGGGTTTTCTTTTGGTATTAGTGATAAAGATGGGAGACAATGATTGGATTTAAACGTGCTGGGGCAGATATTATTATTAGCTACCATGCTAAAGAGGTAGCAGAACTACTCAAGTAGTTGATAAACTCCCTATACCTAAAGACAATAGGGAGTTTTAAAAACCTTCTACCTTAACATCATAGATAGACCGTACTATTTTAAATACATAATCCCCTTAATTTATCAATTATTTTCTCCATCTTTATCTATCTCTTTAGAGAGTTCTGCTAAATCTTCTAAATATTTTGACCCTAAACTACTTTGAATAGGAACCTCTAAACTCTCTTCTGATTTACTATTTTCAATCTCTGTAGTTATACTCTTATCTTCTGTTACTGTTTTATTTTTCTCTTTCTCCTCTTCTTGTGCAATAGCAATCTTAACATCATTTGCTATTTTATCAATATCTGACTCATCTACGACACTATGAGACTTAGAAAGAGCATCACTCTTTTTAACTATAGGAGGTATACTCTCTACCTCTTTCTCTGTAGTTTCTTGAAGCTCTCCTTTTTGATTAGTAGACTCTTCAATCTCATCTGAACTCTCATCAGTAACTTTTAAATCTTCATCTGATATCTGAATTGAAGATGGAAGCTCTTGAATATCAATGTCTGTACTTTTTATATAGTTATTATATCCATAGATTGAGAGTAAAACAATTATTACCAATAATAGTAAAATAGTTAAAATTTTTAATAGTGTAACAAAAGGGGAACTCTTATCTTCTTTAATATTATCTAATATTTGAGACTTATATGCCTCACAAAAATCAACTTCATCATCAATTTTATCGTTGAACAAACTGTTCCTTTTTATATAGAATTTATATTTTATATAACTATTTTAACATAAATTTGGCTAAGTTCCCTTTTAAATCACATTTTTTCACTTTTACTATAGCGTCTAATCCATTTATTGGATATAATAATAATCAAAATTTAATAATTCTTTGGTTCGTGAAATCAGAAAACAATAGATATTGATATTTTTTATTGTTTTTTGTTGTTTCATAAGTACAAAGATGAAAAAAGGAGAAGATATTATGGGACCTGTTGAATGGTGGTTTGTTGCCATCTTTTTGATTATTGCACTCTTAGTTGTCCTCTACTATACAGGAGGATTTGAAAAGTTTATGCCTGTTGTAGTAGTTGATTCACAAGAAGCATGGGTTATAGAGAACCGTCTAGGTGCCGATAGAGTTATCTATGAGGGTATTAACCATCTTGTGCCGTGGAGAGATGTTGTTGTAAAAAAAGTAAGCCTCAAAGAGATGACAATTGACCCTGAACCACAAGAGATTATTACGCAAGATAATATCAATATTGTAGTTGATATGATTGCCTCTGTTAAAATAGTCGATGCTGTTAAAGCTGTTATGGACGTTGATGATTTTGAAAAGTCTGTTAAGAGTTTAGTTATGAGTAGTACATTAAGTAGACTTGGAAAGATGAACTTTGCAGATATTCAAAAAGAGCAAGACCAAATAGCTAAAGATATTAAAGAGCATATGAAAGAAGATTGTGCAAGATGGGGGCTAGAGGTAGTACAGGTTAGATTTGAAAGCATTACTCCACCAGCCTCAATCAAACAAGCTATGGAGAAAGAGATTGTTGCAGAGAAAGAGAGAAGAGCAGCAATTCTTA
>JALWNF010000268.1 GCA_026995985.1 Campylobacteraceae bacterium | reverse complement strand
AGAGAATTATAGTTCCAGAGCGTACAATTATTTTTCGAGTGAATTGGATAGATGATACAGGGAAAATTCAGACGAATTTAGGGTATAGAGTACAGTTTAATTCTGCTATTGGTCCCTATAAAGGTGGGCTTCGTTTTCACCCAACAGTAACACTTGGAACTATGAAATTTTTAGCTTTTGAGCAAATTTTTAAGAATGCTTTAACAGGTCTACAGATAGGTGGAGCAAAAGGTGGTTCTAACTTTAATCCAAAAGGAAAATCAGATAATGAAATTATGAGATTTTGTCAATCTTTTATGTCTGAACTATACAAATATATAGGTAAACATAAAGATATACCAGCAGGAGATATTGGTGTAGGAGGAAGAGAGATTGGTTATCTTTTTGGTCAGTATAAAAAGTTAACAGGAGAATTTGAAGGGATTTTGACAGGGAAAGGGATAAATTGGGGTGGCTCAAAAGCAAGAAAAGAGGCAACAGGATATGGTTCTGTCTATTTTGCAGAAAATTTTTTAAATAAATATGGTGATAGTTTAAAAGGTAAACGATGTGCTGTTTCGGGTTCTGGAAATGTTGCTATTTATACTATTGAAAAGCTGT
Source organism: Campylobacteraceae bacterium (assembly GCA_026995985.1). Taxonomy (GTDB): domain Bacteria; phylum Campylobacterota; class Campylobacteria; order Campylobacterales; family Sulfurovaceae; genus UBA1140. Next base: position 1,379 of record JALWNF010000268.1, on the reverse strand, counting down.
ATGAGATGGGGGCTATTCCTATCTCTTGTTCAGATAGTAAAGGGACTATTTACCAAAAAGATGGCATAGATATAAAAGCCTTAAAGGTTATAAAAGAGATTCATCATGAATCACTAGAGGAGTATGCAACAGTTGATTGTAAATGCCAATATATACCTGTAAGCAAATACCCAGAAGGTGGTCATGCTGTTTGGCATATTCCATGTGATATTGCTTTCCCTTCTGCTACACAAAATGAGTTAACATTAGTTGATGCTAAAAAGCTAAAAGAGAATGGTTGTATATTGGTCAATGAGGGTGCTAATATGCCTACAACACCTGAAGCTTTAAAGTTTATTAAAGAGAGTGGAATTCTTTTTGCTCCAGGGAAGGCTGCTAATGCTGGTGGTGTAGCTACTTCACAGTTAGAGATGAGTCAAAATGCAAGTATGGCACAGTGGACATTTGAAGAGGTAGATATTAAGCTTCGTAGTATTATGCAGAATATTTTTAAAACAGCATATGATACATCTGTAGAGTTTGATTGTGAGGGAGATTTAGTTGTAGGTGCCAATATTGCAGGTTTTAGAAAAGTAGCAGACTCTATGATTGACCAAGGTTCAGTATAAAGATGCATAAGATAGATTTAAATTTAGACCTATTAAAAATAATTCCTTTTGCTAACTATGTTGGTGTTAAAATAAGAGATAATAGACTTTTAAAACTTATACCAAAACAAGAGGTGGAGAATCATATAGGTACTGTCCATGCAGCAGCACAATTTACTTTAGCAGAGACACAGAGTGGGCTATATCTATTGTCTCTTTTTCCTGAATATGCTGATGATGTAGTTCCTCTATTACGCTCTTCTAATATTAAGTACAAATACCCAGCAACTACAGAGTTAACAGCAGAAGCAACAGTTACTCCAGAAAATAAATTGAAATTTGAAAAGGAGTTTCAAAAGCGTGGAAAGGCTATGATACTCATTAAAATAAAAATAAGAGATGCTAATGATAAAATCACCATGATAGGTGATTTTGGTTGGTATGTTCAACGAAAAGAGTTTGTTATGTAGTAGGCTGACTCTTTTTTGGCCTCTCTTGTTCTCTTTTATCCTTCTTTTCTTACTCTCTTATCTCTTTATTATAGTATATGCTCTTATATATATTGCCTAACAATCTAACTTTAAGTTTAAATATTATATTATATTAATAAATATTAAATAATATTAAAAATGAGGGGTATAAAATGAGAGTAGGAATCGTTGGTATAATGGCAGGATTAACAATGGCAATAGCTTTAAAAAATGGAGACAATTTAAACTCTCAAGTAGTTAGAGCCTCTTTAGTTACAGAGATACTCTTTATTATTATCTTTGGATTGATAGAGTTGTATTA
>JALWNF010000267.1 GCA_026995985.1 Campylobacteraceae bacterium | reverse complement strand
CTTTGGAGTATTGTAGCCAAAATGAATTGATAGATAGTAAAGATTTTACTCCTAAAGAGTTTGAAAAACCATCTTATGCTAAAAAATGCAAAATTGTAAAACCAAATGAGTTAGTGACACGAAAAGATTTTCATACACCAAGAGGTTTAGCATCACTGGTTCATGCTATTTTACATATTGAGTACTCTGCTATTGATTTGGCACTTGATGCAGTATATCGTTATCCTAAAATGAATCAGGAGTATAAGATTGATTGGTTGGAGGTTGCTCTTGATGAGGTTAGACACTACTTAATGCTTGAGTCGATTCTTATGGAATTAGGGTTTGAGTATGGAGATTTTCCTGTTCATAGTGGTCTTTTTGATATAGCTGTCGATACTTCAAAAAATATTTTAGATAGAATGGCTATTGTTCCAAGATATTATGAAGCAAGTGGATTAGATGTTACTCCTCAAATATTAAAAAAACTAGAAAATAAAAGAAAAATACCATCTGTTAAACGTTTTATTGATGCCTTACATATTATTTATAAAGAGGAGATTACTCATGTTAAAAAAGGGGATTATTGGTTTAAATATCTATGTAAATTAGAGGGTAAAGAGCCAAAAGTCTATTTTAATATCTTGGAGTATTATGGACTTTTAGAAAAACATCGACCATATGTTAATGTCTCTGCTCGAAAAGAGGCAGGATTCTCATGTTTAGAGATAAAGTTATTGGGTAATGTAGAGTGTAAATAGTATACTTTTTTTAAAAAAGTATAAGTTTTTTGAGTTAATTATATAAAAACACAAAAAAACATGATAAAATACATTATGTTTAACATTATATTTAATATAAATTGAGTATAATTAATAGAATAAAACTAACAAAAAGTGAATAAAATGCAGAATACAGTAGAATTTTTTAAACCATCAATTCAAGAGAATACAAAAAAATATATAGATGATGTTTTGACTTTTTCTGACAATAGAAAAGTAGAAAAGCTGGAGAGCTCTTTTAAAAACTTTATTGGGTGTGAAAATGCCCTTGCTACAACTAGTGGAACATCGGCTCTACATTTAGCCATGTGTGCTTTAGATTTTAAAAGAGGAGATAAGGTTATCTGTAGTATTAATGTTTTTCCTTCAGTTCCAGAGACGGTACGGCATTTTGATGCTGAACCTATCTTTGTAGATATTGAGGATAAAAACTATAATATTGAAATAGGTAATCTAGAAGAGGCACTCAAAAAGAATAAGAGTAAAAAGCTTAAGGCAGTAATTATTAACCATATGGCTGGACATATTATGGATTTAGATGCTGTCTATGCTTTAGCTAAAGAGTATAATGTAAAGGTTATAGAAGATGCTTCTAATGCTATGGGTGCAAAGTATAAGGGTAAATATATAGGAAATACAGGAGCTGATATAACCGTATTTTCTTTTGCCCCACACCTTTGTAACTCTACAGTCAATGGAGGTATCTTAGTCTGTAAAGATAGAGTAGTTGATGAGAGAGCAAGACTTTTAGGTTTCCATGGAATGTATAACAGACATTGTGATATATTTGGTTCTGTAAATTATATCTATGATGTTATAGACATTGGGTGGAAATATGACCTTAGTCAACTTGAAGCAGCTTACTGTTTAGCAGAGTTTGAAGCACTAGAGAGTAGTATTAAGAGGCGACAAGAGATTGCTAAAGTATACAACAGAGAACTTGCTGGAGTTGACCATGTAACTCTACCTAATTTAAATGAAGATGATATAGTGACTCAATATATAGTAGAGATAGATAAAAATCGTGACCACTTTGTAAATGAGTTAAAAAAAGAGGGAGTTAATATCTCTGTTCACTATATGCCACTGCATTTAACTGAGTATTACAAGCAGAAATACTCTATGAAGGTTTTTGACTACTCTGTTGCTCTTGGTGTATTTCAGCGTGTTATGTCTCTTCCTATCTATCCATCTATGACAGATGCAGAGGTTATGCATGTTTGTGAAGCAGTTAAAAAAGTAGCTGATGCACATATTTAATGTTTAGTTTTAACCTAGTCTCTTTTTTTGAGAGACTCTTTTTTAAGCCTAATCTTCTTGATTGGGTGATTATTTTTCTTCTTGCTCCACTCTCTTTTTTTTATGCTACCTTAATGCTTTTTAGACGACTTTTCACTCCTAAAAAGCACTATGGTATTCCTATTGTAAGTATAGGTAATTTAACCATTGGAGGTAGTGGAAAGACACCATTTGTCATAGCTGTGGCTAAGAGATATAGAGATGTTTTTGTTGTCTCAAGAGGGTATGGTCGAGAGAGTAGAGGTTTAGTTGAGGTCAGTAGACGAGGGGAGATTTTAACTGATGTTAAGAGTTCAGGAGATGAGCCAATGTTAATGGCAAAATCTCTAAAGAGTAGTGCTTCAGTTATTGTCTCTGAAAATCGCCATATTGCTATTGAAAGGGCAATAGAGCAGGGTGCAAAGGTTGTCTTTTTAGATGATGGTTTCAATAGGGTTGATATAAAAAAATATGAAATTTTACTTTTTCCTAAAACTATTAAAAACTATATGCCTCTTCCTGCTGGTCCTTTTCGTGAATTTTTCTTTATAAAAAGATTTGCTAATTTATCTCTTTATGAAGAAAAAGATTTTAAAAGAGTTGTGAAAGTAAAAAATGCTACAAATAAGATGCTTTTAGCAACCGCAATCTCAAATCCACATCGTCTAAAACCCTTTTTACCAAAAGGTGTAGTAGCTGAGTACTATCTTGAAGACCACGCCTTTTTTAATGAGAGTAAACTAAAAGAGAAGATGTCAGAAGTAGGTGCTACCTCTCTTTTAGTTACTCAAAAAGATGAAGTTAAAATGCAAGAGTTTAAGTTACCTCTTTCAGTCATAGAGCTAGAATTAGAGATTCAAAATGAGATTTTAGAAAAGATAGATAGGTATATAGAGAATGAAAAGTAAAATAGAGGTAGTAAAGACCCTTTTAGAGGCATTGCCTTATATTAAAAAGTTTAGAGATGAGAAGATAGTTATAAAGTATGGTGGTTCAGCTCAAACCTCTGATGAGTTAAAGATTCAGTTTGCACAAGATATAGTCTTGCTACATACTGTAGGAATGAAGCCTGTTATAGTTCATGGTGGAGGTAAGAGTATTACTGATTTGTTAAATGACTTGGGTGTTGATACGAAGTTTGTAGATGGTCAAAGGGTAACAACTAAAGAGGTTATGCGTATAGCTGAGATGGTACTTAGTGGAGAGATAAACAAAGAGATTGTTTCACTTCTTAACAATCAAGGTGGTTTAGCTATTGGAATTTCTGGTAAAGATGCTAACTTTTTAGAGGCTATTCCTAAAGATTTTGAGAATTTTGGTTACACAGGAACTATTCAAAATGTTAATCCAGAGATAGTAGAGAAGATAATAGCTGAAGGGTTTGTTCCTGTAGTAGCTCCTATCGCCTCTGCCTCAACTTTGGGGCACCCTGGATTTAATATCAATGCTGATTTAGCAGCAAGTCAAGTTGCTATTGCACTAAAAGCTAGAAAGATACTATTTTTAACAGATACTCCAGGGGTTTTAGATAAGCAGATGAATCTAATTTCAACTATGGACATTGCAAAGACAGAAGCACTAAAAGCTGATGGGACTATAAATGGTGGAATGGTACCTAAAGTTGATGCTTGTATAGAGGCATTGCGTGGAGGAGTAAAAAAAGCACACATTATAGATGGTCGTGTTGAACACTCTATACTGTTAGAGGTTTTAACATCTTCTGGTATAGGTACTTGTATTGAACTTTAAGCTTTTGTTAATGCTTCAAGCTCTGCATGTATCTCTTCTATATTTAGTCGCTCTGCCTCTATTCTTTTTTTCTCTGCTAATATCTCTTTTTCTATATAATAGTTTGCAATGGCAAAGATAAGAATAGAGAAAGTTGCAATAAGAATAGACATTAGTTGAATATAGTTAATGTTTAGTCTATTTTTATATATTGCCCCAAAGATATTTGATATAAAATGGGGATTATAATAAGATATGAAAAATATAGCACTAGAAATAATAAAAATAATAAAGAAAAAAGTTCTAATATACATAATATAAAATCCCAAATATAGTTATTAATAAGTATATTATAACAAAAAAAATTAAATAAACTATCTCTTTTTAATCTTTTATTTATAATTAGTCAATTATGATTTCAAAATTTTAATTATTTTGAGGGAAAGTGAGTTGAAAAAGATACTATTGTTGTTAATGTTAATATTTTTAACAGAAGAGATTCAGGCTAAAAATATAAGCAATAAGCAATTAGATAGAGTCTATAGAAAAGTTTATAAGAGACTAGATATAAATAAAAAAGCATTAAGAGATGCCTTTTGGTACTATAAAAAGAACTATAGAAAAAAAGGACTTTCTCAAAACTATTTGGCAATTGCTGACTATACCAAAACTGCTAAACAGAAACGATTGTATGTTATTAATCTAAAAAATGGACGCACATATAGATATAAGATAGCTCATGGTAAGTACTCAGGTAAGATTGGTGGTAGAGTTAAAAAATCTAGCAATAGACGAAACTCTAAAATGACCCCTTATGGTTTTTTTAAAGTAGGCTCTAGGGTAGGAAAGACAAAAAAGAAGCACTATCGCTATTTGACAGTTAAAGGTCTACAGTGGTCAAACCGAAAAGTGGGACTTCCTGCTAGAAAGGGTGGGCGTGATGTAATAATTCACCCTGCTAAGTATGTAGCAAGAGGTGGTAGAAGTCATGGCTGTTTCTCTATCTGTCCACAAGATACATGGAAAGTATTTAAAAAATTGAAAAAAGCACTTTTTTATAGCTATACAGGACGTTAATAATTATGGCATAACCACCATTTCGCTAAAATAGCAAAATTTTAATTTAAGGGTTTATTATGTCAGTTAAGTGTGCATTTTTGTTTGCAGGTCAAGGTTCTCAAGCAGTGGGAATGGGAAAAGATTTTTTTGAGAACTCAGATGTTGCTAAAGAGATGGTAGCAAAAGCAAGTGAACGTACAGGGATTGATTTTGAAAAGCTTCTTTTTGAAGAGAATGATGAGCTTGGACAGACAGAGTTTACTCAACCTGCTATTCTTTTGGTAGCTGTTATTGCCCATAGACTATTTAGCGATGCAACATGGATTAAGCCTACATTAACTATGGGGCACTCTTTGGGTGAGTTTTCTGCACTAGTAGCTAGTGGAGCATTAGATGCTATAGATGCTGTTGAGCTAGTCAATCTTAGAGGTAAACTTATGGCAGAGGCTTGTTCAAAACAAGAGGTGGGAATGTTAGTCTCTTTGGGGCTTTCAGATGAGGTTGTAGAGAGAATTTGTCAAGAGCAAAGAGATGCAGGGCTTCAGGTTTGGGCAGTTAACTACAATGCTGATGGACAGATTGTAATTGCAGGGATTAAAAAAGATTTAGAGGCTTTAGTTCCTATATTAAAAGAGGCAAAAGCAAAAAGAGCAATGTTGCTTAATATGTCTGTAGCTTCTCACTGTCCATTATTAGAGAGTGCATCAGAGCCATTGGCTGAAAAACTTCAAGAGATGATTAAAGATGAGTTTATTGCTCCTGTTATCTCTAATGTTACAGCTAAGCCCTACAGTACAAAAGCAGAGGCACTAGAGCTTTTACCTCAACAGCTTGTGTTACCTGTAAAATATAAACAATCAATAGCAAATATAGATAGTGATGTTGATTGCTATATAGAGTTTGGACATGGCAATGTCTTAAAGGGCTTAAATAGAAAAGCTACTAAAAAACCTCACTTTAATGTAAGTGATATGGAGTCACTTAAAGCAACAGTAGAGGCTATTAATGAACTAAAATAACTATTGTTTAGTATCATTATTATCTACTTTTGTTTGCACTGTTGCACCTTTAATACTATTTTTTGGAGGTGCACTATTAACAATGACTTTTGCAGTTCCAACACAACCACTCATAACAAACAATACCATAGCCATAGAAAAAAATACCTTCTTCAGCATCATAACCCCTTTTTATAATATATCTCATAAGATAAGTTATTATAAGGTTATTTAAAGGTTCGTGGCAAGATAAAGATTGCTTAAATATATATTAAAAAGGAATTGTTACAAAAAGATACTTAAAACTTTATTTTTTCTTAAAATGTGTATTTATTTTTCACTTTTAATAAAATTGAAATGTTACAAGTTGTGCCACAATTGGAGCTCTTAATCTCAACTTTTCCTTTCATTCTTTGTTCTATAATCATCTTTAAAATATATAAGCCTAAACCAGTTCCTTTTGATTGATGTTTTGTTGTGAAGTATGGGTCATAGATTTTATCTAATATACTTTTGTCTATTCCACACCCATTGTCTTGAATAGAGATGGTTAAAGTATGCCTATTTTTAGTGGTTGATATAGTGATTTTTGGTCTCCTATCGGTTAAAAGAGTAGCATCTATGGCATTGTTTAGAACAATAAGTAGAGCTTGGATAAGTTCAGATTTATACCCTTCAAAAATAATTTTTTCACTATTTTTGTACTCAATATTAATTTGATGGCTATTTTTTATTGATAAAAGATTTAGTGTTGTATGAATAATATCTGAAATATCTAGTTGTTCCAATGATTTGTTATGTTTAAAAAAATCCATAAAGTCATTGATAGTATTTGACATATAGGCAGTTGTTGTCTCAATACTATCAAGATAAGTATTGAATTTTGTAGTCGATAGTTGCCCTTTTCTATAGTCTATATCCATAGATAAAACAGTACCATTTATTTCAGAGAGAGGTTGTCTCCACTGATGTGCAATCATTGAAATCATCTCTCCCATTGATGCTAATTTATTTTGTTGAACTAATATTTTCTCTTGCTCCTTTTTCTCCTGTTCAATTAGTTTTATTTTGTAGGCAAGAATAAAAGAGAAACATAAAATCTCTACAAGAATTATAAACTGAACAATATAGTCAGATGGAATAGAGAGTGTTGTTATGTTTAGATACTCTAAAGGTAGAAGTGAACCAATTAGAGCAATAAATGTCCAAATAATTGAGTAGAATCGTGCAATTTTATCTTTTTTGAAAAATGCTAAATAGTATGTAGTAAAAATAATAATAGCAACAAAAATGGGAACTACTATAAAAAATATATTAAAGAGTAGTTGAGCATAAAAAAAGTTTTTCTCTTCAAGTGCATATATATTAACAATAGTAGCAACAGCAAAATAGATATTAAAAATATTTAGTAGAGAGTAAATCTTTGGTAGTTTCTCTTTTAAATTAAGAATAGACTGAACAAAGAGTGTTAAAGAGATAAGAAAAGCACCAGTTGATAGATGAAAAATAAGAGAGTAGTCTTCAAAATAGCGTTGTGAAAATCCAAAAAGACCAATAAAATATATAGTTAACCAAAATACATAAGAGACATAGTAGAGGTAAAATTTAAATTTTAGAAGAAAATATAGGAATAGATTGTAGAGTAACATAAGAAGCATTCCTCCAAAAAAGATACCCTCTACAATATTATATGTTTGGTAGTAGTCAATAAGGTAAGGTTCATCTACTAATGAGAAGTTTAAATCTATTTTGTTGTAGTTTCTTATTTTGAAATAGACTGTTGCTCTCTCTTGAGGTTTGAGTGTAAGAGGAAAAATCATATGATTTACATTAAAAGCTCTATCTTTATTTTTAGATATAACCCCATCTTGAATATGCTTTACTACTATGGTATCTTTTACTAAATAGTAGTTAATATGGTATGTAAATTGATTCTCTGATTTCAAATAGTATGTTTTTGTTTGGTTAGATATATTCTTTAGCTCTATCTTAACCCAGTAGGGTTTAGTTCTATTTTGAGGGGTATTGAAGGTCTCTTTAGTTTTAGACCAAACTTTAGCCTTTTTAAAAGGAGGTTTTTCATTAAGACAATCTGCCAATGAGTAGCTTATATAGTTTTTAGTCTCATATATGGGTTCAGAGTCAATTTCTAATATTTTTGAATATCCAAAATAGTTCAAAAACAGAAAAAAGAGTAAAAATATTTTATGCATTTTTCCCTATCTTTAATTATTTAGAATTATTATATAGTTTTTTTTGTGATTTAGCTATAATTTCACAAAATTAATTAGGAAAATATATATGAGTAAAATTGCCATTATGGGTGCTATGCCTGAAGAGATTGCTCCTCTTTTAGAAAAAGTAGAAGATATAAAAAAAGTAGATTATGCTAAAAATAGTTACTATGAAGCTACCTATAAGGGAAAAGAGTTGGTTATTGCTTACTCTAAGATAGGTAAAGTCTTCTCCTCTTTAACAGCCTCTACACTTATAGAGAAGTTTGGTTGTCAAAAGCTTCTGTTTTCTGGTGTAGCAGGTGCTATTAATCCTAACTTAAAGATAGGAGATTTAATTATTGCAGATAGATTGTGTCAGCATGACCTAGATATATCTATTTTTGGGCATGATTTTGGGTATGTACCAGAGGGTGCTAAGTTTGTAGAGTCAGATGAGAAGTTAAGAGCCATTGCTAAAGAGGTTGCTTCTAAAAATAGCCTCTCTGTTATTGAGGGAACTATTGCAACAGGTGACCAATTTGTAGCTTCAACTGAGCGTAAAGAGTTTATATCTAAAAACTTTCAAGCTGATGCTTTAGAGATGGAGGGTGCAAGTGTTGCTGTGGTTTGTGATGCACTAGATGTTCCCTTCTTTATCTTAAGAGCTATCTCAGATACAGCAAATGATGATGCAGGGGTTGATTTTGATGAGTTTATGGTTAGCTCTGCAAAAATCTCTGCAAATTTTATTTTAGATATGGTTGAGAGTATATAGGAAGTAAGATTGAATAGAGCAGTAGAACCCC
>JALWNF010000266.1 GCA_026995985.1 Campylobacteraceae bacterium | reverse complement strand
TTAGAGTTGAAGCCAATCCACCAACAACCATTAAAAGCAAAAAACCAACCAAAGGATACCCTAAAAAGATAGCATAAGACCTTCCTAATGAACCTTTAAATGAGAAGTGAACATTTGAGAAGCTTGTTACTCTCATATTAAACATCAAACTTCTCCAAATAAGCCATGGCAAAATAAGCATAAACAGAAGCATAAAAATACCTGCAAACTGTGGTGCTATTTGAGTTACAAAGGTGTAAACAGAAAATAGAAAAACACCTATTAAAAATCCTAAAAGTAACTGTTTTCCTGTAGCATGATACTCAAAGTTTCTATTGGCTAAATTTGTATTTGCATAAAAATAGCGACGATTTCGAACCTTTGCCCATGGGTAATAGATGCCTATAGTAATAATAGTCAACAAAACATTAACAATCCAAATTTTAAAATACTCACTACCTTTTCCACTAAAGTGTAATGCTTCCATTTTTGTATCCTTTTATAAAATCAAGCAACAATTATAACTAATTTTTTTAATTTTTATAAAAAGTTATATGTTTAGAGAGATATAGATGGTAGTATTCTAGTAGAGCTTAGGTTATGAAGAAAAATAGAGCATAGTAGACTAGCTCTATAACTTGGAGATAATAAAAGAGACATTAACAATATCATCTTTAGCTTTAAACTTCAACTCTCCATCTATCTGAACATAGTAACGCAAAGAGAGAGTATTGATAAAATTATAAAAACTATTTAAATCCTCTCGCTTCATCTTAATCTCAATACTATATCGCTTCTCATCTAACTTTTTTACAGTAACTTTTTCAAAAATCTTATCTGTATCCTTGTAAAACTGCTCCTGGCTAAATGGTTGAGTCTGGCTATCTACACCATATTTTGAAGCAAGTTTTACAATCTCTTGTTGACTACTTTTATACTGTTCCATATCAGAATAGTATGAGACCATAGATGGAATAACCCATAAAATAAATAGTAGCAGGGCTAGTAGATATAGTGTCTTTGTAACTATTGATTGATTTTTTAAACTTTCTAACATTTAAACTCTCCTCTTATATTTTTGATTTAAATGAAAACTCTGTCATAAAGTTCTCTAGTGGCTTAATAACAAATTCACCATTACTAAAGAGTTCATCTAGTGAATTTCGTAAAGGCTCAATACCCCAAACTACCCCTTTTAACTCAATATTTTCTGTAGATATAGTAGCCGATTGAAGTTCTGCATTTTTCCCCATTGCACTAAAAACATCTTTTGATGTCATTGAGAGCAGAGTACTGTTGCTCTGTGCAAGTGATTGTGAAGCAAGTAGATTCATGTTCTTCTCTAATGTTTTACTCTGGATAGTAAAGTACCCTCCTGCTACTAAAACTAGAAGAAGAGGAATAAAAGAGAAGAGAGAGACAGGAGCTTTTTTATCTAAAACCTCTCTACCACTTGATTTTCCTAAAAATGGTGCTTTAGATGATTCAGAAGTTATTTTACTGTCAACTGGATTATTTAAACGAATATCATCAAGGCTATTTACTGTAATATCTTCTGATTTTTCATTAATCTTCTCTTTAGGTCTCTCTTTAGATTGAGAAACAGAGAGATAAGACTTAATAAAACTACTTATAAAACGGCTCTGGTCTGCTCCCATGTGATGTAAAAGATAGTGAATAGTCTTTTGTGTAGGTATAATCTTCATCGACAACTCTTCTCTTAAAACTTTAAGTAGTTTAGGAGAGTCATCATTTACTAACATCTCAACTTGGTCAGCAAACTTATAGGAGATTTTATAGTAGACCTTCATACTTTTATAAACCCTATCTGCAATCTGCTTTTCTGTTAGACCACGTGTCCCAATAATCCAACTCTGATGAACCTTATCTGCTGTTGCAAACATAATATATAGCTTACGGTCAAATAATCCAATTAGTAGTGTCAACTTATTTTCATCTAACTTATCTTTATACTCCTCATAGAGTAGAGCAAAAGGAGAGAAGT
>JALWNF010000265.1 GCA_026995985.1 Campylobacteraceae bacterium | reverse complement strand
AAACCATCTTGTTCAGCCTCTAAGTATCTATCATATGCTCTCTCTAAACCTTTTACACCTTTTGGTTTACGATAGTTATCTCTCATCTCTGTATGAACATATCCAACAACAGGAGTTAAAAGCTTTTTATTTGGGAAAAAACGTGTTTCACTATCGGGAAGAATATCTAAACCAAAGACAATATGAGGCTTTTTAGGATTTAGAGGACGAAAAATATGCAATCTACCCATTTTATAAGAGAGAGATTTTAAATCACTCTTTAAACGATAGTCAATATTATCTGTTAAAACAACCCTTCCTTGTATCTTTCTGCCAGATTTTGTAAAGAACTTAGAGGTAACCTCTCTCTGACTAAGACCAGAATAGATAGCAAAAAGTTTAATAAATAGATTTTTTTTCTTTGGGTCAATACTCCTAGTGTTAATCTCAGCACGAAACTTCTTTTCACTATATGAAACAACAAATCCATCTTTAGAGATAATTCTACCTCTTATACCTTTATTTTCTAATTTTACTATTTTGTTATCAGTCTGGCGAGAAGAGGCAACAGTCTTTCCCATAGTAATAGAGAAGATAAAGAAGAGTAGAAATATTCCTATAAATAGTATTAATAGTATAACAGAACGATAGCGTATCATTCTATTCTCTTTACCAATATTTTTAGTTTTTTGCATATTGACCTTTATTCTTTATTACAATCAAAAAAGATTTTACTATTTTTTTTACAAAATTCTGATAAAATATCAGAACTAAAATAGAAAAGAATACAGATATGATTGATAAACCTCTATTTAGTGCTACTGTTATTCTCCTTATTTTGGGGTTAATTATGTCATACTCGCTATCCCCTTATGCAGTAGTTAAGTACCACTATACCGATATGCACTTTTTTATTAGACAAGGTGTTGCTGTCTTTATAGGCATTATGTTGATGATTTTACTAAGTAAACTTAACCCAGATAAGTGGTTTAAGCCTCTAGGTATAGGACTCTTTTTAACTTTTTTGGTTATTTTACTTATTATGCCTCTTATGCCTGAAAGTATAGTGCACAATATTGGTGGAGCAAAAAGATGGATGAATCTAGGACCTATCTCTATTACTCCCGTTGAGTTTTATAAAATTGGCTTTTTAATGTTTATCTCATGGTCTTTAGTAAGAACACGTCTTCCACGAGGAGAGATGCCTTTAAAAGAGGAGATAAAAATTTTTATTCCATACATTATGGTACTCTTTATTAGTACCCTACTAATTGCTGTTTTTCAAAAAGATTTAGGACAAACAGTTGTTATCTCTTTAACCCTAATTATACTCTTTATATTAGTAGGAAGTAGTTTTAGATTTTTCTTTATACTTCTTAGTGTAGCTCTTGTAGGATTTGTACTTCTTATCATCACCCAACCACATCGAATCAAAAGGGTTAAAGAGTGGTTTTTGTCATTAGATAACTCCTCTAACCGACTAGAGACTTACCAAATATCAAACTCACTAGATGCCATTCACCATGGAGGATTCTTTGGGCAAGGACTAGGAGATGGTCAATATAAACTTGGCTTTCTATCTGAAGTCAATACAGACTTTATATTAGCTGGAATTGCTGAAGAGTTAGGATTTATAACTATTATTATTATTACTCTTATTATGTTTTATATTATATACAGAATCTTTAAAATAGCAGCAAAAGTAGATAACCCTATCTACTACCTCTTCTGTGTTGGAGCTGCACTCTTAATTGCCTTCTCTTTTATTATTAACTCCTTTGGTATCTCTGGAATCACACCTATTAAAGGGATTGCTGTACCATTTTTAAGTTATGGTGGTTCACAAGTTATCGCCTCCTCTTTAACTATAGGAATAGTGTTGATGATTTCAAAAAAAGTTGTTAGGAGCTAAAGATGTCTATTGTTATGACAGGTGGAGGTACAGGTGGTCACCTCACTATTATTAAAGCTGTAAAAGAGGAGCTTTTAGATGAGGAGCTTATCTATAT
>JALWNF010000264.1 GCA_026995985.1 Campylobacteraceae bacterium | reverse complement strand
ATTAGTGATGCAAATATGCAAGAGGGTTCTTTTAGATGTGATGTAAACGTCTCTATTCGTCCAAAGGGTCAAAAGGAGTTTGGAACACGTGTTGAGATAAAAAATATTAACTCTTTTCGTTTTGTAGAGATGGCTATTGGCTATGAGGTACAAAGACAGATAGAGGCTTATGAAGATGGTGTCTATGAGCAAGAGATATTTCAAGAGACACGTCTCTTTAATGTAGATGAGGGAGTTACTAAGTCAATGAGGGGAAAAGAGGAGGCAGCTGACTATCGTTACTTCCCTGACCCAGATTTACGACCTTTGATTGTAACTCAAGAGATGATAGATGAAGCAAAGAAGATGCCAGAGCTTCCTGATGCTAAAGTTAAACGTTATGTAGAAGAGTTAAAGATTAAGAGGTATGATGCATTGGTTCTATGTTCTCAAAAAGAGTTAGCCTACTTCTTTGAGACTATGCTAGAGACAGGAGCGACTCCTAAAACATCTGTAAATTGGTTAACTACAGAGCTACTTGGTCGCCTTAAAAAAACGGAGTTTGACATTACAAACTCTCCTGTAAGTGCAACAAAACTTGGTGAGTTGGTCTCTAAGATTGATGATGGAACTATCTCAGGAAAGGGTGCTAAAGAGATTTTAGATGTGCTTATGGAAAAAGATGCAGATATTTCAGAACTTATTGACTCTATGGGGTTAGCACAAGTGAGTGACGATGGAGCAATTTTAGAGCTTATCGATAAAATTTTAGAGGCAAATCAAGATAAAGTAGAGGAGTTTAAAGCAGGAAAAGAGAAGCTATTTGGTTTCTTTGTTGGTCAAACTATGAAAGCTTCAAAAGGTTCTGCTAACCCTCAAAAGGTAAATGAGTTACTTAGAGAGAGACTATCTTAATAAAAATTAACTATTTTACCTATGTTTTAAGCATAGTTAAGATAAAATCTCACCTCAAAATAAATACCTAAATTTAATGGGTAAAATACTAATAAGGATGGTACTAAGTTTATGAAAAGAACCTTTCAACCACATAACACACCAAGAAAAAGAACTCACGGATTTAGAGCAAGAATGAAGACTAAAAATGGTAGAAAGATAATCTCTGCTAGAAGAGCTAAAGGTAGAAAAAGATTAGCCGTTTAAAACATTTTAGTAGTATTAAAACTACTAAAGAATTTAATAGAGTATATAAGAACTCTAAAAGTATTCATACTTCACAATTTGTACTTTTTTTCCAGCCTTGTGAAGAGGAGTATAAAATTGGGATAGTTGCTAGTAAAAAAGTTGGTAAAGCTGTCCAACGAAATCGTGCCAAAAGACTACTTCGTGCTCATTTTTTAACTGTAATTGATAATCTTAAATCGGGTAGATATATACTTATAGCTAAACCCAGTATTCTTCAAATTGAGTATAAAAAAACCAATCAAGAGTTATTTAAAGCATTAAAACGTTTAAAATCGTTCATACAATGATTTTTTTAAACACTTTTTGATATAATTTGCCTATTATTTTAAATATAATTCTTAAAATATTAATATAATTTAACATTAAAATAAATATTTAATATTAAAAAAGAATAAAAAGGTAAATTATAGTGGAACAACAAAATGATCTTCAAAAACGACTTTTACTTGCATTGGCATTGTCATTTGCAGTATTTGTAGCATTTGATATTCTTATGCCAAAAAGGGTAACAAATCTTGAACAGAATGAGACGACAACACAGGTTACGCAGTCTTCAACGACACCTAAAATTGTTAAGAGTGACTCTGTACCACAAGCCCCTAAACTAGCACAAACTTCAGAGACTCCAACTTCAAAAGTAAGCTCTTTAGCAACTGTTAAGTCAGATAAGTTTATCTATAATATTGATGAGTTTGGGCGTATTGCACAGTTAACAATGCTTGAGAAGAAGTATGAATATAATGGAGAGCCTTTAAAGGTCTTAGATAGTAAAAGTGTAAAACCTTTAGAGGTTCGTTTCTCTGATAGTA
>JALWNF010000263.1 GCA_026995985.1 Campylobacteraceae bacterium | reverse complement strand
GGCGATGGAGCAGATGATTGAAAAGGGTGCAGCAGGAGAGGAAGATTAACTCTTTTTACTGCTTACATTCTTCCCATCTCTTGATGGGAAACCTCACTTTATAACCTCTCACAACATTTACTACACACAATTTTACTATACTTCCCACTTAAATTAAATCTTACAAAAAAGGTAGTTAATTATGAAAAAATTTATTATATATACACTTATACTATTTACTTTTGGAATCAATTTGCTTTATGCTAAAAGTATGGAGATGTTTGATACCAATGGAAAAAGCTATAAAATTAATGCTGTTGGCAACGAATTTAAAATTGAAGGAACAAAAGGGAAAGTTGTTTTTCTTGAGTTTTTTGGTCTAAATTGCCCTGCTTGTAAAGCACTTATGCCCAATTTTATTAATCTAAAAAAGAAGTATAAAGATAAAATAAGAGTTATGGCTATAGAGGTACAAAAGCACGATATTGACCCAATTAATGCCTACAAAAAAGAGCATGGCATCAACTATACTACATTTTCAAACTATGATGTAGGAGAGGTTGTTCAATATATCGCTAACAAGAGTGGTTGGAAAGGAGCTATTCCCTTTACAGTTATTATAGATGCAAAAGGAGTTGTTCAGTTTGTTGAAACTGGAGTTATCTCAGAAGATAAGCTTAACGAATATGTAAATAAATTTTCGAACTAATAATTATAAGAGTTGCTTAAACTAAAAGATAAGCAAACTCTTCAACCCACTCCTCCCAAACAGTTGAGCCTTCAACATTTATCTTGTTTTGTTGCATATCTTTAACAAGCATTACAGAGAACTCTTTTGGAAGAGTTAACGAGAACTTTAGAGCATTGTCTATCTTATCTTTGGTAGAGTTCTGTTTTATATTTGAGACTATTCCTGAAATAAGAGCAAATAGAACCTGACTATCTTTCTCTACCTCTAGCTCTTTTCCCTCTAAAAGCTCATCTATATTTGGCAATTGGTGCATCACTTTTCTAAAGCTCATAAATGCTGTAGCACTCTCATTTCCAACTGCACCAGAGACTATCTCCATCAAGAGCCTCTCATCTACTTCTGAGCTTAAAACTCTATGCACATACTCCCAAGAGCGAGGGGTTGGAAATGATTTCTCATTTTTACTAGGGTCAAACTCAAAAAGCTTACTCTGGTCATAATTCAAAAAAGCAATAATGGAGCTATCTATATTATTGCTGTATGCCCACTCTTTCCAATCCTCAAAACTAACTTCCATATTCAAATGAACAAAACGGTTTGCTAAAGGTGGTGGCATTCGGTAGACTACCCCTCTGTCACTCTCATTGTTTCCTGCTGCAACTATACTCCACCCTTTTGGTAACTCATACTCCCCTACTTTTCTGTCAAGCACTAACTGATAAGCCGAAGCTTGAACTGATGGTGGAGCAGTATTTATCTCATCTAAAAAGAGAACTCCTTTTGAGTTTTTATCTTTTGGTAAAAAGCTAGGAGATGCCCAAACAGCTTCATTATGTTCTTGGTCAAAAAAGGGAATCCCTTTTAAATCTGTAGGGTCAAGCAAAGAGAGCCTCAAATCAACAAACTCCAGCCCTTTCTCTTGTGCAATCTGTTTAACTATAGAGGACTTACCAATCCCAGGGCTACCCCAAATAAATATAGGTATTTTCTCTTCTATTAGACTACGTAAACTTATACTTAGCTCTTTTGCTCTCACTACTCTACTCTCCATAGAATTTATATTTTGAAGCATTGTACTTAATAGTAAATTAAAAAGAGGAGGGCTTTGTTTGGATTATAAGTATGGGTAGATACAGAGGTTATCCCTATAATTGTCCTAATGCCTCTTGCAATTTATTTTTAAAAACATCTCGCAACTCTTTTGGCTCAACTACTACAATGTCAGGCAACCACCTCTGCACAAAAGGCAAAATCTCTAACTCTTGTGTATACTCTACCGTAAAGAGAACACTTCCATCATCTAGCTTCTCTACAAACCTCTGAGAGGGG
>JALWNF010000262.1 GCA_026995985.1 Campylobacteraceae bacterium | reverse complement strand
TCATTTTTCTGTAAAATTTTAAGAGAGAGTTTATCGCTATCGTTAACTACAAATGGCTCTTCATTAATAAAGTTAGCACTTTTATGCACACATGAGATATTATTTGCATCATCATTTAACAAAAACCAGATAGGATACTTCCCTACTCTACTCTGCTTTGTTCTTTCATTGGTGACTTTAATATATGTCTCTGTAGAAAATTTGTCATCTGCTAAATAGCTTCGTTGGTCATCACAATACTGCCTAATTGGATAGCGTTTATTGTCATAGTACTCTTGAGTAAATGACATATAGTAGTCCCTATGCTCTAAGGGTGTAGTGCTATGCTCTTGTAGATTTATCTCACCAATATTAATCTGATGCTCATGAGCACAACCTGCAAGTAGTAAAATTCCAA
This sequence comes from Campylobacteraceae bacterium, assembly GCA_026995985.1. GTDB lineage: Bacteria > Campylobacterota > Campylobacteria > Campylobacterales > Sulfurovaceae > UBA1140. The sequence continues at coordinate 1,605 of JALWNF010000262.1, read as the reverse complement.
CTAATCCCTCTATATACCTTTTCATCTCCTATAATACTCCCATAACACTCGTTATTAATCTTATTGTAACATAATTTCAAAATAATAAAAAATATATTAAATATCATACCTAAGAGAATAATACTCTTCTGCTATAATCCTTAAAAATTAAAGGATATTTTTCATGACAGAATTAAAAAAGTTTCGTATTATTAACAAAATAGAGGGGTACTCTTATCTTATTTTACTCTTTATTGCCATGCCTCTTAAGTACTACGGAGGTATTCCAATAGCTACTAAAATTGTTGGTATGACCCATGGGCTTTTAGTTATTGCATTTATATATCAACTCATTTTAGCATCTGAAGATGCACCATTTTCAACTAAGGAGATGGTTATTTTAGGTATTGCTTCACTTATTCCTTTTGGAAGTTTTTACAACGATAAATTATGCTCTAAAAAAGAATAATAATAAAGAATAATTATTTTAACTTATGTTAGAATTTCACTTCTAAAAATTTAAGGAAAAAAACATGGAAAAATTTAAACAAGAGTGTTTAGAGTATCATCTTAACGGAAAGACTGCTACCAAAATTACCAAGCCCTGTAAAACGCAAAAAGAGCTCTCAATGGCATATACTCCAGGAGTTGCCTACCCATGTTTAGAGATTGCCAACGACCCATCTTTAGCATATAAATATACTAACAAAAGCAATACAGTTGCTGTTATCTCAAATGGAACAGCTGTTTTAGGTTTAGGAGACATAGGAGGATTGGCAGGAAAACCTGTTATGGAAGGAAAAGCTGTTTTGTTTAAATCATTTGCTAATATTGATGCAACAGATGTTATCTTAAATGTTAAAGATATTGATGCTGTTGTTGATACCTGTGTAGCTATTTCAGATACCTATGGAGGAATAAACCTCGAAGATATTAAAGCACCAGAGTGTTTTGAGATTGAGCGTAAACTTCAAGAGCGTGTAGATATTCCTGTTATGCATGATGACCAGCACGGAACAGCTATTATAACCTCAGCAGGATTACTCAATGCACTTGAACTAGCAGACAAAAAGATAGAAGATACAAAAATAGTCATTATCGGTGCTGGAGCAGCAGGTATTGCCTCTGCTAGAATGTATCGTAACCTAGGAGCTAAACATATTGTAATGATTGACTCAAAGGGAGTTATTCACACAGGAAGAGATGACCTAAATCAATACAAAAGAGAGTTTGCTATTGAGACTGAAGATAGAACAATTGAAGATGCTCTTAAAAATGCCGACATGATGCTAGGTCTCTCAAAAAGAAATACTGTTACTCCTGAAATGGTTAAACCTATGGCACACAATGCGATTATCTTTGCTTGTGCAAACCCTACTCCAGAGATTACTCCAGATAGAGTTGAATCTGTTCGACCAGACATCATTGTAGGAACAGGTCGTTCAGACTTTCCTAACCAAGTTAACAATGTTTTAGGATTCCCTTTTATCTTTAGAGGTGCTTTAGACTCAGGAGCTAAAAAGATTACTGAAAATATGAAAATAGCAGCAGCAAAAGCCCTTGCCGCTCTAGCAAAAGAGCCTGTACCATACTATGTAAAAGCTGCTTACAATGACCCAAATTTAG
>JALWNF010000261.1 GCA_026995985.1 Campylobacteraceae bacterium | reverse complement strand
ATCAAATCGCTATAAATATATTATGGTTGATGAGTATCAAGACACAAATGAGCTACAGTTTAGACTACTAAAGCTTTTGGCTTCAGAGCATAATAACTTATGTGTTGTAGGAGATGATGACCAGAGTATTTATGGTTGGCGTGGAGCAAATATACGCAATATATTAGAGTTTTCAAAACACTTCAAAGGTACAAAAATAGTTAAACTTGAAACAAATTATCGCTCTACTGAACCTATATTGAAAGCAGCTAATGAGCTTATAGAACACAACTCTCAACGTATTGGTAAAAAACTTAGCTCTTTTAAAGGTGTAGGAGAGGCTGTTAAGCTTCTTCATGCCCTAGATGAGTCACTAGAGTCTAAAAGTATTGCTAGAGAGATAAAAGAGCTATTAGCAAAAGGAGTTCCTGCTAGTGAAATTGCTGTACTTTACAGAATCAATGCCCTTTCACGCTCTTTGGAAGAGGGCTTTACTAAAGAGGGTGTAGCCTTTAAGCTCTTAGGTGCTATAGAGTTTTATGATAGAGCTGAGATTAAAGATATTATCTCATACTTTAGAGTCTTTGCTAATCCTAATGATGACTTCTCTTTGGAGAGAATTATTAATAAACCTAAAAGAGGTATAGGAAAAGCAACTATCAATAAACTAAAAAAAGGAGCTTCTCAAAACAATACCTCCTTGTTTACTTTTATAAAAGATGAAGAGTTAACAGGTGTAGTGAGTAAAAAAGCATCTAAATCACTTAAGAGATTAGTTGAATATATTGAACTACTACAACAAAATTCAAAAGAGTCTCTTAATAACTTTATTGAACTATTTGAAGAGACTATTGGACTAAAAGAGTACTACTCTAAAATGGTTGATGGAGTAGAGCGTGTGCAAAATATCGATGAGTTTATTGGATATTTTAGAGAGGCTGTTAGTAAAAATCCTAACCTAACATTAGATAATTTTCTTAACGATATATCTCTTCAAAGTGACCAAGACAATATCGATGATAATGCTGTAACAATTATGAGTATTCATGCATCAAAGGGTTTAGAGTTTGAATACCTATTTGTTATTGGACTAGAAGAAGAGTTTTTCCCACTACTTGGAGAAGGGTGTAACATAGAAGAGGAGAGACGTTTAGGATATGTGGCTATTACACGAGCAAAATCTAAATTAACTCTTAGCTATGTTGACTCACGCTTCTATAAAGGTCAAAGAAAACGAATAGAAAAGAGCCGATTTTTAGGAGAAGCAGGACTCATTAATGATACAGCTCTTAAAATTAGCAAAAGTCCAATGTATAAAAAAGGTGACCTAGTTAAACATAAAATCTTTGGTATTGGTAGAGTTCTAGGGGCTACTAAATCAGGAAAAGAGTATAAACTCAAAATTAACTTTGGTGGCAATAAAAAAGAGATTTTAAGCTCATTTGTCCAAAGAGTATAGATGAATCGACTATTTGTTGTAAATAAACCTATCTTTCAAAGCTCAAATAGCTATATGGGTTATATAAAAAGAAAATATAAAACCAAAAAAGTAGGCTTCTCTGGAACCCTTGACCCTTTTGCTACGGGTTGCCTAATTGTAGCTACAGGTCAATACACTAAACTTTTTCAATACCTAAAAAAAACACCTAAAGGCTACACTGCAACCCTATGGCTAGGTGCAAACTCTCAAAGTTTAGATATTGAAAATGTAGACTCAGTTAAAATAGTTCCTGAGTTTACTATAAATGAGATATACCAAGCACTAGAGAGTCTAAGAGGAGAGCTTACCTACTACCCACCAAAGTTTTCAGCCAAAAAGATGAATGGAAAACGTGCCTATGATTTAGCACGAGAGGGAAAAGATGTAGAGCTTAAAAAGATTGGCTCTACTATCTATGACATTCATCTCATAAACTACAACCACCCCTTTGTTCACTTTGAAGTTATGGTTTCAGAGGGGACTTATATTCGCTCTTTAGGAGCCTTAATAGCAGACAAGCTAGGAGTAGATGCAACACTCTCTAGCC
>JALWNF010000260.1 GCA_026995985.1 Campylobacteraceae bacterium | reverse complement strand
GTTATAGTGGAAATCAATTTTATGATTTTGAAGCAGGTGTTCGTTATACTTTTGCTTTAGGTTTAGGTCTTGAGGGTGGTTACAAAACTATGAAGTTAAAACTTGATGATGTAGATGATATAACATTCGATAGTACATTTTCAGGTGCTTATGCTAAGTTAGTTTGGGATTTTTAATTAACACTTTATAAGCAGAAATTCCAATGGTCTTTAGCCGTTTGAATAAATGCCTATCAAGGCTTTTAGCCTTGATTTCTTATGTAATTTTGTATGGTTTCAGAACTTGCTTCTCCAATAGTATATTTTCAGATTATGCTTTTATCTATTAGTGATTATATATCCATACAACTTTCTATGATTTTTCTTTATATTCTTGCCTTGTTTATATTATTATAATATAAATTTATAAAAAGGCTATGAATGCTAAAAGCATACAAATACTGTATCTATCTAACTAAATCTCAAATAGAGTTGATTAAGAAATATTTTTAGCTTTGAGTGAATTTATAAGACAAAAGAAAGAGTTAAAATACTACTAAAAATAGATAATTGGTTTCCATCTTCTCAAATATGTTCAAATTGTGGTGCAAATAGTAGTCAAAAACATTGCATATAAGAAAATGGAGTTGTAAAGAGTGGCACTACTCATCAAAGAGATATAAATGCCTCTATAAACATATGTATTAGGTCAAATAGATAACAGATGGAATGTAATGAAATCCCGTAGCGAAGCGAGGATAAATATGGTAGGAACGGTTGGAATACAAGCATGTGGAGTTCCCTCTGATGGGGGTGCAACAACTTAAAAGAGTTGTAGTTAGTTATGGTTCAATGAAGTAGGGAGCTTAAAATAAACAAAGTGAATTTCTCTAGTAATCATCTTTAGCGATTAGGTAGTTCATGCTAAATAACTATTTATATATAATAGGTTAAAATAATTTTTATAATAAAAAAAGGTAAAAGTCAATGTTGTATAGGCCTATAGTTTTAGATAAAGAGGTAAAGTTTTCAAAGAAAAAATTTATAGTTAGTAAGACAGATATAAAAGGGAGAATTATTTTTGTAAATAAAAACTTTTGCGATGTTTCAGGCTATACAGCAGCTGAGCTGATAGGTGTAGAGCAGAGTGCATTAAGTCACCCTGATATGCCTAGAGCAATTTTCTATATGATATGGAAATCTCTTTATTCAGGAGAGGAGATATCTGTAGTTACTAAAAATTTAGCAAAGAGTGGTAGATACTATTGGTTAATTACAGATATTTTGATAGAGAGAGATTCAAATGGGGAGTTGAAAAGATTTAGCTCTTTTAATCGGATTGCACCTGAACATGTTAGTAGAGTTATTGAAGAGTTGTATAGAGAGATGAAGTTAGTTGAAAAGAGAGATGGATTGGAGGACTCTCTTCAATTCTTAGAAACATTTCTAGAGCAAAGAGGAGTGAGCTATAATGAATTTTTAGAGGATTTAGTTAAACCAAAAGGAGTTCTAAATATACTTATTCATAACTTTAAAAAAGTACTTAGCTAAGATAAGTACTCTATTTTATAGTATTGATAGCAAGGTTGTTGTATTGATTTATAACTCTTCTTGCATAGAGAAATTTGTTTTTATAGAACTTTTTCTTATTAAAAGAGGTAATCATAACTCTCTTTCCACCTGAACTAGCATGAATAAATTGACCATCTCCAATATATATACCAACATGGTTTACTATATGTTTAAACTCTTTTGATGTATCAAAAAATACCAAATCACCTTTTTGTAGCTCTGAAAATCCAATTTTTTTACCTATCATTGCTTGATGGCTAGAGTGACGAGGAAGATTAATGCCATTTTTTTTAAATACATACCTAGTAAAACCAGAGCAGTCAAAAGCCAACGGTCCATTTGCAGCCCAAGCATACTTAACACCTAAAAACTTTTTGGCTGTATTAATGATTTTCTCCTCTTTGCTCTCTTCTTTCCAATTATTATCATCTACGGGAAGTACTTGTGTAGTAAGCTCTT
>JALWNF010000259.1 GCA_026995985.1 Campylobacteraceae bacterium | reverse complement strand
AACTCATCTCTACTATTAAAATAGATGAGAGTAAAAGTGAAGCCTATTGGGTCGATGCACTCAGTGTTGCACTAGAGACTGCTGTAGAGAGACAGATGATTGGAGATGTTGAGGTGGGAAGTTTTCTCTCAGGTGGTATAGACTCTGCACTTATTACAGCCATTGCATCAAAATACTCAAAACATAAGATAAAAACCTACTGCATTGGATTTAATGGCTCAGAGCAGTACAATGAGGCTAACGATGCAAAACGAAGTGCTGAGATTTTAGGAACAGAGCACTATGAGGTGATTGCTAACTCAAGTAACTATATGAAAAATCTTGAAGAGTCGACCTATATTAACGAGGAACCAAATGGGACTGAGAATACCTTTGCACAGTATGAAGTAAGTAAACTAGGAGCTAAATACACTAAAGTCATCTTAGCAGGGCAAGGTGCCGATGAGATTTTTATGGGTTATGGCAAGTACTCAGCAGAGCTTAAAAGGGAGAAGTATCTACTACTTATTCAACTAGCCAAACAGTTTAAGTTTCTATTCTCCTCTCCAAAGTACCATAAGATACAACGAGCCTTATATAGCCTAACAGAAAAAGAGCCACTAAAGCGTTTTGAGAAGATATATACAGTCTATCAAGAGAGTGAAAGATTAAGACTTCTGCAAAACAGTTTTATAAATAATCAAACAGGCTTAAAGTACTTTTACAATCTTATCCCAAGTGAGCTCAGTGCCTTAGATAAGATGTCCATTCTTGACACCTACACCTCACTAAGTGATGAGCTTCTTATGTATGGAGACAAGACAACCATGGCAACCTCTATTGAGATGAGAGTTCCATTTTTAGACAATGACCTTGTCGCACTTGCTCAAAAGATACCTAACCACTACAAGATAAAAAATGGAGTACACAAATATATCTTAAAAGAGGTTGCTAAAAAATATCTGCCAGATGAGATTATTAACCGTCCTAAAAAGGGGTTTGATATGCCAAGCTTAGAGTGGTTTCAAAATGAACTAAATGGAGAGATTATGAAACTTCTATGTTCAGAAAATTCCCTTATCTCAAACTACATTGATAGAGCAGAGATAGAAAAAATCATTTTAAACTATAAAAACAGAAAGGAGTTTGATGTTCGTAAAGTATACCTGCTTATGAATATAGAACATCTACTTCGATTACTAAAAAAGAGCCTATAAGGATTAAAAATATGAATCAAAGAATAGAAAAGCACTCTAGTATTGTTACTCTAGTTCATAAAGAGCCAAATGTAACACTACCTATTTTTGCAACAGAAAATTTTCTAAAATCAAAAAGTAGTAGCTATGGTTGGTTTGTTAGCAATAAGTTTATTTTGCCATTTGTTATAGATAAGAAGCTCACTTTTAAGAGGTTAATTTTTACAACAGAGACATTTTATTTAGAAGAGAACCTTTCCATACAAGAGGAGAGAGCATTTTTAAATGAGGTAGTAGAGTACTGTAGAAGAGATGACATATGTGATTTCATCTTTAAAGCTCAATCAAATGTCGTCTTTAAGACCTTTCCAGAGAATGCAGAAGAGGTTGCTTGGGGGACTTATGAGATTGAGTTGAACCCAACAGAAGAGGAGATTTTTAATAACTTTGAATCTAAAGCACGTACAAAAGTAAGAAAAGCCATTAAAACTGATGTCATCATCTCAAAAACAGATGATATAGAGCTTATCTACCAAAATATAAAAGAGACTTTTATGCGTCAACAGAGTCTTCTCTACCCAAGTTTAGAGTATTTGCAAAAACTACAAACTAATTTAAAAGATAATCTTCAATGTTTTGTAGCCAAACAAAATGGAGCTATTCAAGGGGTAGCACTAATTGTTTATGACAAAAAGAGAGCCTACTACCTCTTTGGAGGAAGTACAGCTCGACCCTCTCCTGGTAGTTTAAATCTTCTACACTATGAGATTATTAAATTTTGTAAAGAAAAAGAGATTGGCTTTTATGATTTTGTAGGGGCTAGAGTCTGTTTTGAAAAGGGCTCAAA
>JALWNF010000258.1 GCA_026995985.1 Campylobacteraceae bacterium | reverse complement strand
AAATTTTAGAAAAACTTTTAAGAATCTATGTAAATAAATTTGGTAAATATCATAAAAAAACGGTATCAACTATTTTAAAATTAGCTGATACTTATTATATAAATAGAGAAGAGAATAAAGCAATTTTACTATATGAAAGAGCAATTAGTATTAACAATAGAATCTATGGAGTAGATTCACTTGAGAATGCCACAGTATTTAGTCTATTAGGAAATATATATTTTGCAATAGATAATCAAGAGAAGGCTCTTAACTACTACAAAAAAGCATTAAATATTCGTAAAAAAGAGTTAGGAGAACTACACCCATTAACAGCAAATAGTAATCATGAGCTAGGTTTTTTTTATGCCTCTATAGAGGAGTATGAGTTGGCACTACCTCTATTAGAGAGTGCTTTAGCTACACGAGTAGAACTATATCGTATGAGTCACCCTAAAACAGCTATAAGTTACAATAGTTTAGCTCTATGCTATTATCATCTATTTGAGTATGATAAAGCCTATAAAGCAATGTTAAAAGCAATTGAAATTAAAGAGTTAATTCTACCTAGTGATGATAAGAGTCTACTACTTTGCAAAAAGAATTTGGTTGAGATAGAGAAACATATTTTGTTTAAGAGTAGTTTTTTGAAAAAAATACTCTCTATTTTTAAAAAGTAGTTATTTGTGATTGACGAATAAATTTATCATATTCATATATATCTTTTCTAAAGTAGGTTAATCCATTTCTTTTAAATACAGTAAAGTAAGTTGTATAAACAGGTAGTTTTTTTGTTAATTTAATTACTTTATTTTTTAGTGTATATCGATACTTGTCAATAACTTGTAAATCTTTTTTACTAATTCGTGACTTTAATACCTCAAGTAGTTCAAATGGCTTCTCTAGTCTCATACAACCTGAACTGTAGACACGGTATCTATATTGAAATAGAGATTTATTATCTGTATCATGAAGATAGACAGAGTACTTATTTGGAAACATAAACTTAATTCTTCCAAGTGCATTGTCATCTCCTGGGTATTGAACAAAACGATAAGGAATATGACCTTTTGATTTATCGGCATAAGGGAAGAGCATTTCAGGTTTAAAGTTTTTTATTTCACCATTTTTCTTCCAACCGTAGAAGACGTGAATATTGTGCTCTTTTAGATAGTTTGGATTCTCTTGAAGTGCAATAATTAAATCTCTTCTTACTAAGTTTTCTGGAATAGTCCATGTAGGGTTAAGTTCTAGGTATGTCATATAGCTTGAAAAGATAGGTGTAGGACGCTCTGGTCTTCCTACAACTGCACGCATATTTAAAATCGATACACCATGTCTAAAGTAGTCCATTCTAAAGTCTGGAATATTGACTCTAATATACTCATCTGGAAATCTATTTGGAAATACTTTAAGCTTATCGAGATTGGTAACAATCTGCTCTACAAGTAGATGAATAGGCTTATTCATATAATAGACAAGAATTTTATCAATTAATCCATTATGCTCTAATTTAAAACGGTCTCTATAACTGTAGATTGCTTGTTTTAAATCTTGGTCAAAAAGCTCACTTGTATTATTTTTATTAATCATATCTCCTGTTAAGATTAAACGCTTTTTTATATCACTTATATAAGGATATACATCACCCAATTTTAAATCTTTAGCATATTTTATACGTTCAGGTTGCCCCATATTTCTATAGAACATTAATGAATCTATTAGGTCTTGATGGAGTTTTGGTAGAGGTGTTAATGAGTTAAAAAAGCCATTAAGGTCTTGATTTGCTAATGCAGAAAATAGTTTAGATGCAGTTGGTAGTGGCTTACGCACCATCTCCCAACTTGCTGTAATATCTTTTTCCTCTTTTAAGTTAGCTATTTTTGTTTGAACCATATCCCAATCTATGTCACTTCTAACAATAAACTTTGTTAATGCTAAATAAGCCCGTGTTAACAGAATATCAAGTCGACTTAACTCTTCACTATTTTGGTTAAGATTCATATTATCATTTAATAGATAGAGATATTGTTCTATTTGACTTTGATAAAAATCTTTATATTTATAGTTATAATATGGATTTTGTAGTGCCTCTCTTAATGTATTTAAGTTTTGTGCATGTCCAATCCATAAAGGTTTATAGAAGTTTTTTGAGTATAGCTTTTGAATTAGTTGTTGCTCTTCAGTATAGTTAGATAACTGTTGAGGCTGATTTGTTATGATAAATTTTAGTCTATCATCAAGTTGTGTTGAGTAGAGTATTGAAATAAAAAGCCCAAAAAATAGTAGTAGTCGCAAGAGGTCTCTCCTGATAGTGAGATTTTTAAAATATTTATAAAAATTTATTAATATATAAAAATTTTTAGAGATATTTTAAAAAAAAGAGTAAAGTAGTCTCAACCTTAGAGAACTAAGGTTGAAAGTTAAAATAGGTTTTAGAAATGATATGCTGCACCAACTGTTGCACCCCATTGAGAAGAAGTATCTGATTTTTTCATATAGTTTACAACATCTGTAAATATTGAAATATTATCATTAATTCCATAATCAAGACCTGCACCATAAGAGAAACCAGTTTCTGAATCTACACCAGGGCTTGTTTTAGAAAGACCTAATAGTCCATAAATGTTAAGACCATCTACACTTGGGATATCATAATTTGGTTTAAGGTAAGCACCAATTTGTTTAAATTTTTCCCAATCATCACTTGCAATACCATAAGTACCTCTTAATTCAGCACCTAAGTAGTTCATAAAGTCATAACCAAGTCTACCTGTAAATCCAACTTGTCTATCTTGATTTTTTTCATCACTAAATAGGTTAGCTCTATCATCTGTACGTACAGCTACATCAGTTAAACCACCTGCAATATAGAAGTTTTTTGCAACTACTGGAGCTGGTGCTGGAGTTGCTTTTGGAGCTGGTGCTGGTTCTGGAGTTGGTGCTGGAGCTGGTTCTGGAGCTGGTTCTGGAGCTGGTTCAATTGGAACAACAACTGGTTCTTGTTCAAAAACAGTAACAGGATTAATATCTCCCCCCGCAAAACTCAAAGTAGTAAGCGTAGCTAATGCTACAAGTGAATATCTTAATTTCATATCGAAATCTCCTTTATAATTAAAAATATATTGAAGTATAACACAAAGAGTTTAAAAGAACTCTTTAAAATAATATAAATAGATAATAAAGAGCTTAAAATCTGTTTAAAACTATTATTTTTTATTTAGTTAAATAATATTATTTTTTTAAACTCAATAAAAATTATAATAATCAAATATGCCATACAACCTATAATAATCTTTCGATATAATTCTCATAATTATTTAACATAGTATAGGAATTTTATTAATGCAAAAAATTAAAAATATTGCTGTTATTGCACACGTTGACCACGGTAAAACCACACTTGTTGACCAACTTCTACAGCAATCTGGTACATTTGAAGCTCACCAAGAGGTAGCTGAAAGGGTAATGGATAGTGATGCTATTGAGAAAGAGAGAGGAATTACAATTCTTTCAAAAAATACTGCAATTACATATGGTGACCATAAGATAAATATTATTGACACCCCAGGTCATGCCGATTTTGGTGGAGAGGTTGAGCGTGTCTTAAAGATGGTAGATGGGGTACTGTTACTAGTTGATGCACAAGAGGGGGTTATGCCTCAGACTAAGTTTGTTTTGAAGAAAGCAATTGGTTTTGGACTTGTTCCTGTTGTTGTTATTAATAAGATTGACAAAGATGGTGCAGAGCCTGACAGAGTTATGGACGAAGTCTTTGACCTTTTGGTTGCACTTGATGCAAATGAAGAGCAACTAGAGTTTCCTGTACTCTATGCTGCTGCTCGTGATGGTTACGCTAAGTGGGAGCTTGAAGATGAGAACCAAGATATGACACCACTCTTTGATGCTATTATTGAGCATGTTCCTTACCCTCAAGGCTCTCCTGAAGCTGATACACAAGCACAAGTATTTACGCTAGATAGTGACAACTTTGTTGGACGCATAGGTATTGCTCGTATCTTTAACGGTAGAGTAAAAAAAGGAGATGAGTATCTACTAGTAAAAGCAGATGGCTCTAAAACAAAATCAAGAGTCTCTAAACTCATTGGGTTTAAGGGGTTAGATAGAATCGATATTGATGAGGCAGAGGCTGGTGATATTGTAGCTATTGCTGGTTTTAGTGATATTGATGTGGGGGACTCTATTTGTGATACTCAAAACCCTGTAGCACTTGACCCTATGCATGTTGAAGAGCCTACTCTTTCTGTTATATTTTCTGTAAATGATGGACCTCTAGCTGGTCAAGAGGGTAAGCATGTAACATCTAACAAGCTTAGAGAGCGTCTTGAAAAAGAGATGGAGACAAATATAGCAATGCGTATGGAGCCAATGGGTGATGCCTCTTTTAAGGTTTCAGGTAGAGGTGAGCTTCAGATAGGTATCTTAGCTGAAAATATGAGACGTGAAGGTTTTGAGTTTCTTTTAGCTCGTCCAGAGGTTGTAACCAAAGAAGAAAATGGTGTTAAGATGGAGCCGTTTGAGCACTTAGTTGTTGATGTTCCAGAGGAGTTTCAGGGAGTTGTTATTGAGAAGCTTGGAAAGAGAAAGGCAAATATGACTTCACTTACACCAATGCCAGATGGAACTGTACGTTTAGAGTTTGAGATTCCTGCTCGTGGGCTTATTGGGTTTAGAAGTGAGTTTTTGACCGATACAAAAGGGGAGGGAGTTATGAACCACTCCTATTTGGAGTATAGAGCCTATAGTGGTTCAGTTGAATCAAGAACTCAAGGAGCATTAGTCTCAATGGATAGTGGTGAGGCTGTAGCTTTCTCTATCTTTAACCTTCAAGCTAGAGGGGTTATGTTTATTAAACCTCAAGATAAAGTCTACAATGGAATGGTCATAGGTGAATCATCTCGACCTGGAGACTTAGAGGTTAATCCACTTAAAGGTAAACAGTTGACTAATATGAGAACAAATAGTGCCGATGAGGCAATTAAGTTAGTTCCACCAAGAGAGATTACCCTAGAGTCAGCAATGGAGTGGATAGAAGATGATGAGCTAGTAGAGGTAACACCTGAGTCTATTCGTATTCGTAAAAAAGCTCTTGACCCTGTTGAGAGACGTAGAATAGCTCGTGATAAGAAAAATTCAAAATAGTTTTCTAAATTGTAACCACTATAAACCTCCACCATTAATGGTGGGAATAAAAGTAACATTTTCAAAGCAAATATCAATTGGGGTATTTTATGTTGTTTAATGTGTTGTGTATATGTAGAAGTTAAATTATTTCATTTGCAGGAGTAGCTATAACCATATTTAAGTATATTTTCTGCTTACTTTCAACTTCCACATAAACTGTTAATAATAATTTGATATAATCACCTAAAAAATTATAAAGAGAGATTAAAAAGATGATTAAAATCTTAAGTACGATTTTACTTGCACTACTATTAATAGCTTGTGGCTCAAATAATAAAGCTGAGACAGAGTCTACTAAAGAGGAGCATACTAACACAATGACTCCTACTAAACTTGAAGAGTTAGCAAAAAATACAACTATCCCAGCTGTTGAAAAAACTAAACAACAAAAGAGTACTGATGTTAAAGAATCAACCGAAAAATCTAATAAAACTACTTCAGAAGAGTTAGTAAAAGATATTTTTCAACTTACTACCATTGATGGAAATATATTACATGTAGATGAAGCTAAAGAGGGTATTATTTTTAAAGAACATAAAGGTAAAGTTGTCTTTTTACTCTTTTTTGGATATAGATGTCCACCTTGTCTAGCAGAGATACCTGTACTTAAAGCATTGAGTAATGAGAAACATAAAGATTTAGCAATTATTGCTATGGAAGTACAGCGTCTTCCTAGTGAGCAACTTAAACTATTTAAAAAAGATAAGGGAATTAACTATATTTTACTATCTGGAGATGATGGACAAAATTCACAATTTATCTCTTATATTGCACAAAGAGCTCAATGGGGTGGGTCAATTCCATTCTTGGTGGCTATTAACCCACATGGGGAAGTCAAAGTTGTTCATGTCGGTGGTTTAGGACCAAATGAGTTTAAGACTATTTATGAGAAATTAGCTCAAGAGAAGTAGAGTAGTACTTATTAACTCTCTACTATTCTTCTTGCTACCATTGCAACTATAGAGTTAAAAACCATGTAAACATATACTGCAACTATAAAAATAAAACCTGCAACAATATTAATAATTGGTAAACTGATAAAAATACCAAAAAGTAATGCTCCTAAAAAAGTTAATCCCATAATCATAACAATATATTTTAGGTATTCATTTTTAAAAGAGGCTCTCCACAAAGCAGGAGAGAAGATAGTAAAAGGAGCTAAAAATCCTTCAAATATATTTTGTGCTAAAGCAATGTTTGATTGAACTAAAGGGTAAATATAACTTATAAGTAGTGTTAAGATAACTATTGGTAAAAAAAGTATCTGTGTAGCAGACATAAGCTCATTTATAGTTTTAATATCTTCTAAAGGAATTCCAGAGTTCTTTAATATTAAAGCTAAAACAAATATAAATACAACAAAAAGTATAAGCCAAGCAATATAAGCTCCAGAAGCTACAAAAGCATTATTTGCTACGGCTACTTCTACTTTTGAAGATTTTATCTGCTCTATAAACTCTTCAATATCTTCAGAAAAGTAGACCATTTGCGAAAGATATATCTGAATTGTCAAAGCAAATATACCTGAAAGAACCATACCAAATAGACCTGAAAAAAATGTTAATATATTTAGTAAAAGTAATAGAGATAACACTATTAAGGTAAATTTTTTATTTAAAACTATTAGTTCCCAAGTTAGTCGTAGTGTATTTTTTATAGGTTCACTAGCTCGTACTTCATCTAACAAATATCTCTGTTTTTGCATAATATCTCCTTTTTAAAATGGGATTATAGCCTATTTTTTTAATATTTTACTCGTATCTCTCCTAACTCTCTTACGTCTTGTTCTATATAGATTGAGATGTAGAAGCTAAACCAAAGTCTATCTTTTCATAAGAGAAATCCCTATCAAATAGCATATCTACTACATTTTGTGTCAGTTTATTGTTTTGTTCCTTTGCACTTATATGGATAGAGTGAGGTTCATGAGAGTGTTGATTTTCCAACCTGTTTTGCTCTGCTAAAAAGAACAATTGGAGAGATTTCTAATGCAGTTTCTAGGAGTAATACTTCTTTATAGACTCTTTTTTCTAAATTATACTCTCATAAGGTCAAAATTTTATACTTTATGGAGGTGTTTTTTAAATTTTCCCAAAAATTATAATCAAGCCAAACCTAAAACTCCCCTCTAATCTTTTTGCTCCACTCATCTAAAGTCTTCTCAAACCCAATTTTAGAACTCTTATAAAACTTCATATTTTTAACCATATATCTCTGCTCTACCCACCCATTAAAGTCATGTGGATACAAATAACCTACATTATCTTGTTTAATATTTGCAGGTACAGGGTATATAGCTCCTTCCTTAATAGCCTTTAAGGCACTATTTATTGCAACATAAGCAGAGTTAGATTTAGGAGAAGAGGCTAGATATATCACTAACTGTGAGAGTGAAATTCTAGCCTCTGGATAGCCTATAGTCTTTACAATATTAAGCGTAGAAGAGGCAAGATTTAGGGCATTGGGGTTAGCATTGCCTATATCTTCACTAGAAAGTATGGCTAAACGTCTTGCTATAAATTCAGCAGGTTCTCCACCATCAATAAGTCTTGCTAAGTAGTAGAGACTAGCATCTATGTCTGAGCCTCTTATGGACTTTATCATAGCAGAGGTTAGGTCGTAGTGAGAGTCAGCCTCTGAGCTTCCTGCTTGTAGGGCGTGGGGTCGAATGGACTTTAGCATCTTGACAGTAACTTTGTCTCCTAAAGCTATGGCAGACTCCAAAAGGTTTAACATAGCTCGAACATCACCTGATGATGAACTAACTAAAAAATCTTGTGCCTCTTGTGAGAGTTCTACTTCTTCTTTTTCTATAATCTTTTGAAGTTGTAGTTTTAGTGCAGAGTTATTCACATGCTTTAACTCAAAGAGGTGAGAGCGTGAACGCATGGCAGAGGTAAGTGAGTAGTAGGGGTTTTGAGTAGAAGCTCCAATAACTAAAGCAGAGTTGTTTTCCATAAATGGTAGCAGTACCTCTTGTTGGTTCTTGCTTAGTCGGTGGACTTCATCTATAAATATAAGAGGCTTCTCTAGGGCATTTGCATACTTTTTAAAAATATTTCGTAAATCGTCTATCTTTAGTGTAGTGGCATTTAGCTCAAAAAAGGGTCGTCTTAAGACTTTGGCAATGACTCTTGCTAGAGTGGTCTTTCCACACCCAGGAGGACCATAAAAAAAAGAGTGAATAAGAGCATCTTTTTCAATAAGAGTTCTAAAGACAGCCCCTTTAGCTAAAAGGTGTTCTTGCCCTACAATCTCATCAAGGGTTGATGGGCGATATTTTTGTGCCAAAGACACAACTATCTCCTATCTTTTTGTGGTTGTTGCTTAGATTTTTTCTCTTTTTTTTCTTGCTCCTCTAGCTTTTGCATTGCTTTTAAATATTTATGCAAATCATCATACTCACGACGTGTAAAGAAACGAGTCTTTCCTGTAGGCAGATTGTTGAGTGAAATACCACCAAACTCTATACGCTTTAGGTCAAGCACATTTGCCCCAAAGTGTCCAAAGAAACGGCGTAATTCACGGTTTTTCCCCTCATTAATGGTAACTCTAAGCTTTGTAAAGTGTTTTGAAACACCTCGTACCTCATAGTGAATAAAAGGGGCAAACTCCATACTATAAATCTTTGACTTCTCATGTCCACCTGCTCGTGCATCATCGAGAACCAATCCCTCTTGCATTGCCTGTTCCATCTCTGGGGTTAATGGTTTGTCAATTTTGATGTTGTAGGTACGCTCAAGCTCACTCTTCATCATCACCTCTGCAACCCTTGGGGAGTCAGTTAAGAGCAGAAGCCCCTCAGAGGCAAAATCAAGCCGTCCAATAGGAATAAAGTGTCTAAACTTTCC
>JALWNF010000257.1 GCA_026995985.1 Campylobacteraceae bacterium | reverse complement strand
GTTGGTAACCTAAAGAGCCTATGAATCTGATATGCAATCATAGCTCCAATAGTAGCACTAGGTCCCTCTGTTCCTACCATAAACCCACTAGAGAGAGACATTGCTGAAGCAAGAATTTTTAAAAATAGTGTCTTTACCTTTAGAACCATTCTGTTCTCAGAGACAGACTCTGCAATCTCACTTACACCATACTCTCTAATATTACTATCTTTAGACGAGAGATAATTAACAAAAAATATAGCCACAGTAGGAACCAAATAGAGATACCATACAGGAAGAGTTGGAACAGTTTTAAGTGGGTCACCATCAAATATAAAATAGGTTAAAAAGACAATAAGTAGTTCATAAAATGTAATAAACGCACCTGTAATTATACCTGTCAATATAGTTGCAATTATTAGTTTCCCTATCATCCTCTATTTCCATTTTTATTGCTATTGTAACAAAAGGAGTTTAGGAAAAAATTGTATAGTGGTAACTTCTTATAAACTTAGTCTATTTTAATTTAAAAGTAACTGTTCAGAGGTATCTAACAACTTTTTAACATCTTTAATATATATATTTTTACGCTCATTCTCTACAATCTGTTGTGCCTCTAACTCTTTAAGGTGTCGCTCAACTACATTTCTAACTGTACCTAGTAGCTTTGCTATCTCTGTCTTAGATAGGTTTTGAAGTAACTGATAGTAGTGATGACTATTTGGATTAATATTTTGCAGTAAAAGCTTTGAGAGCCGCTCTGCTGTTGAGTACAAAGAGAGGTCACTTGCTAACTCTTCAGTATGACGCATTTGAGAAGCAAGATATGGAAAAAAGTGTCTATTGAACTGCTCATTTGTTCTTAGCCACTCACGAACTTTTCCTATAGGAAGTTCAAGCAACTCCACTCTCTCAATAACCTCATAAAGTACATCATGAGGTTGCCCATCTAACAAAATAATAGTATCAAACATATCTCCTCTACGATATACAAAAAGAGTCTGCTCCTTTGCTGTCTCTAGATTCATCTGAAAACTCTTTATCTTTCCATTTAAAACAATATAAAAGTACTCTAAGAGCTCTCCATCGAGAAAGGGGGTCTCTTTCTTTTTGAAAGATATAACTTTTCCATACTGCAAAAACTCTTGCTCAAAACGTTGCTCAAAATCATTAAATAATTTAATATCATAATTTATCATAGAGGAGTGACCTTTTTAGGACATTATAACCATAGTTAAATAAAAATGGCATATAATTATAAGTCTATTTTGATAGTTAAGTAGAAAAAATTGACTAATAAATACTCTATAGGTAAGTAAAAATACAAACTAGCCTAAAGTTACTGTATGTAACTTACGAATAACACGTATAAGCTCATCTTTTTCATAATCTAAAGTGATAGTATTTATAGCTATCTCTGCTTCATAGAGAGTAAATGTATGCTGTTTTAAATACAATACACCATCTACTAAACATTGTGCCAACTCTACAGCATATCTGTTTGGATTATATTTACTCAAAACACGATGCATCTTTAGAGCATTTTGATGTAGCTCATCTGACTCATCATACTTCTGTAGATGTAGGTAGATAATCGAAAGGTTAGAGAAGACATGAGCAATAGGCAAACCATACTCTATAGGTTTAGTTTTAGCTAACTCTATGTAAAGAGCCAATGCCTCTTTGTAACGCTCTATAGCTTTGCTATACTGCATCTTCATCGCATAACTATTTGCTAACTCATTTAAAATAATTGCACGGTCATGTAATTTCATCTCTATCTCCTTTAACACTCCTTTATATACTATAATACTAAAGATTTTTTAAAGCTAGATAAAATCTATTTATAAGTTTATAAATTATAGGATTATCATTATCACCTTGTATATGTATGGAAATGTTGGGTACTCCATGCTTAACCTTTATGGTGTCCTAAAGTACAGAACTCTTTAGCATTAGAGTCATCAATTAAAAGTAGTTCATTAGGCTTAATCTTATTATAGGTTTCTGACTCTTGAACAGAGTAGACCTTAACCCCTAGCTCTTTTAACTTTAAAAAAGTCTT
>JALWNF010000256.1 GCA_026995985.1 Campylobacteraceae bacterium | reverse complement strand
CACATTCACCGTGTGCTCGTAAACCACCAGCGGAATATTGAATACGGGATTTTCGTCTTCGTCCAAAATTTCAATCAAATAATTTCCCGAAAGTTTGATGCGGGTATTTTCGTTAGGAATTTTGAAAAAATAATGGGTGTAGCTTACCGTGGTGGCCCGGCTGTTTTCCTGGTTTTGAATCATATCGCTGTCGTATCCGTCGATATATTCTTGCGGGAGCAAATCCGACGGATGCCAATGTTCGTCGTAGCGCCGTATGCGGTAGTAATAATTTTTTTCGTCGCCTTCCAGGTCGTCGAATTGGACAAAGAAGGTTTCGTCCGTGGCCACAAACGGAATCACATAGGGATAGTCCTTGCCCGTGGCCCGCAACCCGCCGATATAATCGGGCGGCGCTTGATACAGGGCTTTCAATTGTGCCTGTAAAAACAATGGAAATATCAATAAAAACGATAGGAGCCCAATTTTTTTCATAACGATGAATTTCACCAAACGGCTTGCACAAACAGGTAACCGAAATAAAGCGTAACGGCCAATTTGAGTCCGGTGGAAAATAGAAAGCCCACCAGGGAACCCAAGGCGGCTTTCAGGGCCCGGTCGGCTTGATTTTCGTGTATCATTTCACCGATAAAGGCGCCCAGAAACGGCCCCAAAATCACGCCGAACGGAATGGGCGTAAAAATACCGAAAAGCAACCCGATGGTAGCGCCCCAAATGCCCCATTTGCTACCACCGAATTTTTTTGTCCCCATAGCCGGTATCACATAATCCATCACGTGCACAACCACCGCCACGGCCAAAGTTGTCCAAATAAGTTTTTCATCGATTTGCGCACCGGGAATCCATTTGGCCAACAACAAAGCGGCCCAGGCCAACAGCGGCCCGGGAAGCACGGGAAGCACACAACCAATAAGCCCGAGGATAATCAGGATGATTCCGGCAACAATCAAAAGGGTGCCCATAAGTGTAGCCATTAATTATTTTCAAAAATAATGATTTCCCGGTGATAAAACCATATATCGTGCCAAAATGTTATTTTGGTATTTCCGGGCCGAAAAAATGATAAAAATCATTTTTCGTATTTTTGCGCAAAATTTATTCACATGACAAAGCATCATCACCGCGAACACTTGGCTTTGGTTATCGGTGCCGGCGTGGCCGGAAGCGAAGCGGCCTATCAACTGGCTAAACACGGCATACGTGTGATCGTGGTGGATCAAAATGCCCTCCCCTACGGTAAAATCGAAGACGGACTACCGCTTTGGCATATCGGACTACGCGACCGTGTGGAGCGTGAAATCGACGAAAAACTCCGGCATCCCAAAATCAAATTCCTGCCCCTGTTCAAGGTGGGCCGCGATATAACGCTGGACCAAATCCTGAACGACTATAAATTCGATGCCGTGATTCTGGCTTTCGGTGCCTGGCAGGACCGGCCGTTGCCCGTGCCCGGAATCGAAAAATTCAAAAAATCCGGTCAGCTTATTTACCAAAACGACCTGATGCGTTGGTTCAACCACAAACACGAAGCCGGTTACGACGGCCCCACCTTCGACATTCAAGACGGAGCCGTGGTGGTGGGCGGCGGATTGGCTTCGTTGGATGTGATCAAAATCGTGATGATGGAGCTTGCCGGACGTGTGCTTCGCGAAAAATACGGATTGGATTACGACATTTTTACGCTCGAAAAAAAGGGCATCAAAGCCATATTGGACGAAAACGGACTCACTTGGAAAGATTTGGGATTGCGCGGTGCCACTTTGGTCTACCGGCGTTCGGCCCGTGAAATGCCGCTCAAAGTGGCCCATTCCGATGATCCCAAGGATATTGAACGTGCCCGTGATGTGGCCGAAAAACTCCTAAACACCTACAAGGAAAAATTTATGTTCGACTTTGTGCCCAATGCCGTGCCGGTGGACTACACCGAACAAGACGGCCGGCTGACGGGATTGGTGCTCGAACGCACCCGGAGCCACGACGGCAAACTGGAATACACAGGCGAACGCTTTACCCTGCCCACCACGCAGGTTATTTCCTCGATTGGTGCCATTCCGGTCAA
>JALWNF010000255.1 GCA_026995985.1 Campylobacteraceae bacterium | reverse complement strand
ATATCTATATCTTATGTTAGCACAAGTCAAGATAAAGAGCGTGCAAAATATGAAGAGAGGTTTGCTGTCTCTGTAACAGATGAGTATGGAAATAGAGTAAATACTAAACCATACATCTCTCTTGGTGCTATTGTTGGTTATGCAGTAGATGGAGAGGAGAGCTCCTCTATAGAGAGCAATAATACAAAAAGATTATACTATGGTAAAATGGCTGTAGAGAGTGCTAATGCAAATGGTGTAATTAATACTTTAGGAGATGATATTGCAAATACTACCTATTTTGAAGATAATACTCCTAGTCGTTCAAATGTATTTAAATGGGTTAATGCAGAAGGGAACAATACAGATAAGTTGATTGTCTTTGGGCAGGGCAAAAACTATGAAGCTATGGGTAAATGGGACTTTTCTAAAATAGACAATAATACTCTTTCGCTAGAAGATGATTACTTTGGGATTTATAGAGATAAACTCTCTTATGCTATTGGACATAACTACTATCAAGACCAATGTTTAGATGATAGTAGAGAGTGGATAGGTAGTACAGATTCAGAGACTTATCAACTTGATGATGAAGGAACTGTTATTGTATCTTATAAATATGATTATCATTTAACAGGAAAAGATGCTCTAGTATGGGTTAATCTTAATGGTTATCAAGCCGATACAGGGAAAAATACACGTATTGGAGAGGCTACAAAACATACTCTTAGAGGAAAAGGTCTTGTTAGTCGCCCTTCAGGTGGATATTTTATAGATAAAAACTCAACATCTATTGTACGTTTTGATATTCATCATGAAAATGCTCCAGAGTGGTATCGTAATGGGCATTTTGGTTATGAAGTAGCAAATACATGTGCTTCTGCTATAGAGATAGACTCAATAAATAGACATGATGCTCGTAGTTGTAATAATAATGGAGTTGCTTATGTTATATTTCAAGTAAAGGCACCAGAAGATTCAGGTTGTACCTTTAATATAAAAAATATTTTAGTTGCTAATGAGTTTTAAATAGAAATGGAGTTTTACTCCTTTTCTATATGGCTTAATCCTCCCTTTCTAAACTTTTTACTATAATTTCTAATAGAATTTTATTACATTATAACTAGGTAGATTCATGATTGATTTAAAATATCTCCAAAAAAATTTTGATGAAGCGAGTGCTAAACTTGTAAAAAAAGGTGTTGATGAGGTAACACTAGAGAATCTAAAGGAGCTTTTTGCAACACTTAAAAGTGCAAATGCTACACTTGAAGAGGCTAAAGCCCATCAGAATAAAATGTCTAAACTCTTTGGTGAGTATATAAGAGAGAAGAGAGATGTTACAGAGTTAAAAGAGAAGGTCAATAGACAAAAAGAGGAGATAGCAAGACTTCAATCTATAGCTAGAGAAGCTCAAGAGGCTTTAGAGGTTGTTGCACTTACTATACCAAATTTTCCTGATGACTCTGTTCCTGAGGGTAAAGATGAAGATGATAATGTTGAAATTAAAAGAGTGCTAGAGCCTCGTAAATTTGATTTTAAGCCTAAAGAGCATTGGGAGTTGGCTCAGATAAATGGTTGGATA
The DNA here is from genome assembly GCA_026995985.1 of Campylobacteraceae bacterium. Taxonomy (GTDB): domain Bacteria; phylum Campylobacterota; class Campylobacteria; order Campylobacterales; family Sulfurovaceae; genus UBA1140. The sequence goes on along the minus strand of JALWNF010000255.1, from coordinate 7,604 downwards.
GATTTTGAACGTGGTGTAAAACTTGCAAAGAGTCGATTTTCTGTACTTCGTAAAGAGGCGGCACAACTAGAGAGAGCATTAATAAACTTCTTTTTAGATAATAATAGACAAAGAGGGTTTGAGGAGGTATGTGTACCATTTATAAACAACTCTACAATGCTTCAAGGTACAGGACAACTACCAAAGTTTGGAGATGACCTATTTAAAATTGATGGTGAGGAGCTATATCTTATTCCAACAGCAGAAGTTCCACTTACTAACCTATATAATGATGAAATTTTGACAGCTAAAGAGTTGCCAATTTTACTTACAGGTTATACTCCATGTTTTAGAAAAGAGGCAGGTAGTGCAGGGCGTGATACACGTGGAATGATACGTCAACATCAGTTCGATAAAGTTGAGATGGTAGCTATAACAACACCCCAGCAGAGTGAAGAGATATTTGATATGATGGTAGAGAATGCCTCTGATATTTTAACTCAACTTGGTCTTCCGCATAGATTAGTAGAGCTTTGTGGAGGAGACCTTGGTTTCTCTGCTGCAAGGACTATTGACCTTGAGGTTTGGCTCCCAGGACAAGACAAATATAGAGAGATTTCCTCTGTCTCAAATACTAGAGATTTTCAAGCACGAAGAGCAAAAATTCGATATAAAGATGGAAAGAAAAATACTTTAGTACATACTTTAAATGGCTCAGCTCTAGCTGTTGGCAGAACTCTTATAGCTATTATGGAGAACTATCAAAATGAAGATGGAACTATAGAGATTCCAGAGGTTCTAAAAAAGTATATGTAGATAGTTAATACTTCTATTTTGAAGCATTAACATCTAGTTTTGATATGTATTCTGCTAACTCCTCAATATCACTATCTGAGAGTATACTAGTTTGAAGTTTCATGATATTTCCTAGACCATATTGGTCTAGTTCTCCATTTCTATAAGCTGTTAGCTCTTTAGCTGTTAAGTTAGCCTCTTGTCCGCCAATAACTTTAGACTTAGTAAGAGCTTGTTTCTCTCCATTTTCACCATGGCAACCAGCACACTTTTTATAAAGTTCAATAGTATCTGCAAGAGAAGTAATAGTGCCTATTATTATCAAAAGTAGTAAATATTTTTTCATGGAAAACTCCTAAGTCTATTAATTAACTAATTATATAGTAATTTTGTATAAAAAATGTAAAAAGTTTTATGTTCTTTTTTTATTTCTTTTAGTTATGTTATAATAAGTAAAATTTTAACAATGGAGATTTAATATGTTTAAAAAAATAGCATTTGTAATACTTTGTATATCATCTTTGTTATTTGCTGAAAGTGGAGTAGGATTAAATATAAATGAAAAAGATTTAGAGATAACAGGAGTTCTTGATTCTAGAAACTTAGCTGCACTTCAAACAAGTAGTGCTATCTATCAAGCAGATGCAAACTTTTTATATGATGATGAAAATGCAAAGTTAATTGGTGCTGGTATTTTAGCAACAAATAGAGTAGAAGCCTTAGAGGGGGTTGAGGCATCTTTTGGTGTAAAGTTTATTTGGGCAGAGGTTGGAAATAATGGTGCAACAAATAATGATTTTACAGCTCTACCACTTATGGCTAAGGTTAGATATAATTTTCCTCCTCTTCTATACAATATCCCTCCTGTAGCATTGGAAGGAAGACTACTTTATGCTCCAAAAGTTTTAGCATTTGGAGATTCAGAAGAGTATACAGAGTTTAGAGTAAATGCAGAACTTGAAGTGATTAAAAATGTGAGTCTATATGCAGGGTATAGAAATATTACGACACTATATAATGGAGTTTCAAATAGTCTATTTAATACAGGGTTTTATGGTGGGTTTAAGTTTACTTACTAATCCTTTTTTAACTCCTATACCAAGCAATAAAGCTATAGCTTTATTGCTTAGTTAAACTACTCAACGGTTACAGACTTAGCTAAGTTTTTAGGCATATCTACATCATTCCCTAATCTAATAGAAATCTCAAGTGCAAGTAGTTGTGTAATTACCATCATCTCAAAAAACTCTAGCATAGGGTGTATATCGTACTTTGTCTGTATAAAGTCATCAGCTAGTTCAAAGTACTCTGGTGAGATAGCTAAAACAGTTGCATCTCTAGCACAAAGCTCCTCTACATTAGATTTAATTTTTTCGTAGTGAACAGTTTTTGGCATAAGTGCTACTGTAAATAGCTCTGCATCAGCAAGGGCAATTGGTCCATGTTTCATCTCTCCTGCTGGGTAACCCTCTGCATGTAGGTATGAAATCTCTTTTAGTTTTAAAGCACCCTCAAGAGCTAGTGGGAAGAATATGTCACGACCAATAAAGAAGAAACCATGTCCATGTAAGTAGCGTTTAGATAGACGTGTTAGCTTAGAGTGAAGTTTATCATCAACAAGTAGAGCTTTTGGAGTATGTCTCATCGCCTCTAACTCTTTATTTATAGTCTCTTGAGTAATAGTTTTTCTAATTTGTGCTATATAGAGTGTAAGCATCCATAGAACCATGGTTTGAGTAGCAAAAGCTTTTGTACTTGCAACCCCTTTTTCTATTCCTGCACGAGTTAAGATAGCACTATTGCTCTCTCTTACAATAGAGGAGTTATCAACATTACATATACTTAAGCTTTTAAGTCCTGCACGTTTTGCCATTTTAAGAGCTTCAAGGGTATCTGCTGTCTCTCCACTTTGTGAGATAGTAATAAAGAGAGTCTTCTCATTAAGTAGAGGCTCTTTATATCTAAATTCTGAAGCAATTTCAACTTGACAAGGAATCTTTGCGACCCTTTCAAGTAGATATGAGCCTACTAACCCTGCATGATAAGAGGTACCACAAGCACAGATTTTTATGTTGTCTATATTGTTAAAAAGCTCTTCATTTAACTCTTCAAAATCAACTCTATCATCTAAAACACGTCCCATCATAGTATCATTCATAACTTGAGCTTGTTCATAAATCTCTTTCTCCATAAAGAAACGATATCCATCTTTTTGTGCCATAGATTTGTCAGTTGGTAGGGGCTGTTTAGTAAAGTTTTTAATTCCATTTGCATTAAAGAGTTTAACCTCCCCATCTTTAACATACCCAAACTCTCCATCTTCAAGGTAGTAGACATCTTTTGCTTTACCAATTATTGGTGTATCAGAAGAGGCAAAGTAGACATCTTTTCCATCAAATCCAATAAGTAGTGGTGAACCATTTTTTGCAAAAAAGATGGTATCAGATTGGGCTTCAGTTATAAGAAGAATAGCATAAGCACCCTCTAGTCTCTCAATAGTTTGTTGAAATGCTTTCCATGCATTATTGTTTATATTATAGTTTTTTTCAAAAAGATGAACAACAGTCTCTGTATCAGTTTGGCTTAAAAATTGTATGCCATCTGCTTGTAGCTCCTCTTTAAGTGTTTGATAGTTCTCTATGATTCCATTATGAACAACAAATGAGTACTCTCCAAGATGTGGATGAGCATTTAGCTCTGTCGGTTTCCCATGTGTCGCCCAGCGTGTATGCCCAATTGCAACTCCAAAACCTTCACTTATATAATCTTTTGTCTTCTCTCGTAAGTTTTGTAATTTTCCTACAGCTTTAAAATTTTTAAGTTGTCTATTCTCTATAATAGCAATACCTGCTGAGTCATATCCTCTATACTCTAACTCTTGTAGTCCATCTAGTAAAATCTCTTTTTTTTCTTTATAACCTATATATCCGACAATTCCACACATCTGTTATTACTCCGTTAATTCTTTTATTATAAAGTCAGTATTATTACAAAAGTTTCCATTCTTTTCGATTAAAAATAGGTCGTTGACTCTGTTCATTTTTGTATGTATTTTAGCAGAAGAGATATCAATATTTAGATTATCAAAAAGATTTATAATATATGCTAGTAGACCTTTTTGGTTAGAGCAGTTAAGTTGTAGCATGGCATGTTCTTTTGAGTGCTCACAATCTACAAAAATATTTTTCTTTAAAATCTTAGGTTTTTTGATATTTAATTGATGTATTTTATCTAAAGATTCTACTATAAGCTCTTCGAGTTTAATGCAATCTGTTTTATCTATGGTTTCATTAAAATCAAGACGAAAATACTTAATCCCTAAAAAGAGTTTATAGATATCCATCTGTACAATATCTAATCGAGAGAGTTTATATAGTAGATAGCTTACATCAAAATTATTTTTTCTTAAAATCTCAATAGTCAAGAACTTTTCATTACTAATAACATAGCTATAGTCTTTTAATCTATAGGCTCTTTGGGCTATATCTATAATTTTTTGAGGTGTATTTTTTATAAAAAAGTAGTCAGAATTAATCTGAAGAGTCTTTTTCTGTAAACTTTTAGGAAGAGCTTTAAAGCTATCTAAACGTTTTATTTGACGCTCTTTTTTAACTCTTTTTGTAGTCTCTTTAAGTAGCTTTTTATTAGAGATAGCAATAGATGCTTGTTGGTATAGTGTATGAAGCAGTCGTGAAGAGAAGTCATTATATATAGGTGTTCCTACACCATTCATGTCAGCATAGGTTAAGAGATATATATAATCAAGCTCCTTTTGTGTCTGAAAGTGAGAAGAGAACTTTAAGATAGTCTGTTCAGAATGTAAATCCTCTTGTTGAGCTGTAGTGCTCATTAGTGTATGATATAGAATAAGATTCTTTCCTATATTTATCATCTCCTCAGAAAATCTTAATTTTTTTGCAAAACTTTTAAAAAGAACTGTTCCTACCTGTTCATGTCTCTTTCTTCTACCTTTTCCTGCATCGTGAATAAGAACAACAGATTTCATAAAGACTTTCTCTTTATCACTTAACTTTTCATATAGTTTAGCAATATATGGATTTTTTATATTCTCTAAAGCCTCAACAGCTTTAACCGTATGTATTCCTACTGAGTATTGATGATAGCCATCAAATTGTGGTAAGTCGATTACCTTTTTTATATATGGAATAGTGTAGCCTAACAGTTTAGTATTAATAAGTGTCTTTAAGATAAAATGACTCTGTTTTTGTTGAAGTATTTTATAGATAATATTATAGACATTCTCTTTTACTTCAATATCCCTATAGCAAGAGCTGAGTGCTTTTAAAAAAGTTGGGTGGACAGGAAACTGTTTAGGTTTAGCTTTTGTAAGTTGTTCTAATAGCTCATAAAAAGAGCTATTTGGTTTTGGTGTTAACATCTTATCTTTGTCAAAGTAGTTGCTAAGCTCATCTATCCAAATAGTAGTATATAGTTTAATAGTCTTTAGATAAGAGATTACTTTACGAGAGAGTTGAATATGTTTTTTAGGTGTATCATAACCTAAATATTTAGCAACATAAGGAATAAGTTCAAGACGTAATCTATCCTCTTTTTTTCTTGTTGCTAAATGGAGTGCAGAGCGAACTTTAAATAGAAAATAGAGAGCCTCTTTAAACTCTTCATACTCATGTTTCGCAATAATTTTACCTTCAAGGTCAGCAATACTATTGATATTATAGAGAACATTTCCAATCCAATAGACTAAGTTGGCATTTCTAAATCCACCATCTCCCTCTTTTAGATTAGGCTCCATAGTTAGAGGGTATCTTTTATGTAGCTCATTCATCTCTTCTATTTTTGCTATAATAAACCCTTGTGGGTCATCTTTTCTAATTCGATTTAGCTCATTTTGAGTTTGACTCCAAAGCTGTTTAGAACCCTCAATAAAGCGTGACTCTAATATAGATGTCTTAATGGTAATATCTGTTTTAGAGACTTCAAATAGCTCAGAGAGTTCATGGACACGATGACCAAGCTTTAGCCCAGCGTCCCAAAGTATATAGAGAATCTTCTCTATCATCTCTTTTGTGTTGTAGCCTGGGGTCTCTTTGTAGACTATCATTAGGTCGATGTCAGAGTAGACACAGAGCTGTTCACGCCCATAAGAGCCAAGAGCAAGTAGGGTAATGGGTAGGGTACTCTTAAGTGGCATATATGTTCCAAACATAGAACGCATAGCAACCTGGTAGGCAATCTGTAATATACTATCAATTTTACGTGTATGTTTAACTAAGAAGTTTTTTCCATTGTTTTGGGCAAAGCTCTCCTCTAGCGTTCCAAAATACTCTTTAATATCCTGTTTAAGCAGTTTTGAAATTTCAAAATCTGGTGCATCTTTATAAAGTAGGGTTTCTATTTTTGTTTTTATATCTTCCATGCGTTATCATAGCGATTAAATGGTAAAATGTTGCTATATAAAATTGGAGACAATATATTTTGAGTAGTTATAAGCCACCATATACCATAACCAATAAAATTTTAAAAACTGTTAGTGATATTGTTGAGCTTGTTAGTGAGTTAAATCATATTAAAAAAGAGTTAGCTACACCAAAACTTCGTAAAAAAAATAGAATTAAATCTATTACAGGGACTTTGCAGATAGAGGGTAACAGTTTTACAGAAGAGAAAGTGACCAATGTAGTTAATGGTAAAATAGTACTTGGAACAGTTAGAGAGATAGAAGAGGTAAAAGGTGCTATAGAAGCTTATAATTATTTGGAGAAGTATGATTATAAAAATGAGAAAGATTTACTTCTTGCACATAAATTTTTAATGCAAAATATCTTAAACAATGCAGGAAACTATAGACAGACAAATGTAGGTGTTGGTGGAGAAGATGGTGTAACCCATGTTGCCCCACCTCCAAATATGGTTCCACAACTGATGAAAGATTTATTTGACTGGTTAGAGCATACAGATGACCATCTGCTTGTTGTAAGTTGTGTATTTCACTATGAGTTTGAGTTTATACACCCTTTTAGTGATGGGAATGGTAGAGTTGGAAGACTTTGGCAGAGTGTGATTTTAAATAGATATAAGAGTATATTTGGTGCTATGCCTATTGAAAGTGTTGTTAGAGATAACCAAGAGAGGTACTATAAGGCTTTAGAAGAGGCAGGAAGTATTGGCGAGAGTACACCTTTTGTTGAGTTTATGCTTGAAATTATTTTAAAAACACTTATAGAAGTAAAAAAAGATAATGTCCCTAAGAATGTCACTAAAAATGTCCCTTTAAAACGGTTAGATAAAATAGTAAATTTAATGAAAAAAGATAAAAATATAACAGCATTAGAGTTAGCAGATAAGTTAGGTGTAACAGATAAAACTATAAAAAGAGATATAGCTAAACTTAAAAGTGAAAAGAGAGTAGTAAGAGTTGGTAGTTCAAAGAGTGGGTATTGGAAAATTATAGAGATTAAAAATAGTGGAGAAGTGAATGACAAATAAAGAGTACCAAAAAAAAGTAGAAACCCTAAAAAAATGGGCTTACGCCTACTATGTAGAGGACAACCCAATAGCAACAGATGAGGAGTATGATAGACTCTACCATGAGGTGTTAGATTATGAAAAAGTCAACCCTAACGATGTAGCAGAGGACTCACCAACAAAGCGAGTTGGTGGAGTGGTACGTGATGAGTTCTCTAAAGCCAAACATATAAAAAGAATGTGGAGTATGGAGGACGTATTTACTAAAGATGAGGTTCAAGAGTGGCTAGATAGGGTTGTAAAAAATGTAGGGGAGGTTGAGTACTTTTGTGAGCCAAAGTTTGATGGGGCGAGTATGAATCTACTCTATGAAGATGGAAAGT
>JALWNF010000254.1 GCA_026995985.1 Campylobacteraceae bacterium | reverse complement strand
AACTAGCAGAGATGCTAAAAGATAAAGGAGAGATTATCCACTCTCCATCAACAGGCTATGCAGGGTTTCTCTCGGCATTAATCTCAAATGAGACCAACAAACCATTTATATTGACCGAACATGGTATCTACACAAAAGAGAGAAAGATAGACCTTATATCATCTTCACTCAATCTCTACTCTAAGCTAGATATATTTAGAGATACCTCTTCGACTAACTATATTCAGCGTATGTGGGTACGCTTTTTTGAGGGGATTGGAAAGATGAGCTATAGCCGTGCCAATCCTATTTTGTCACTCTATGGGGTGGCTAAAGAGGTGCAGATTGCCTATGGGGCTGACCCTAAACGGTGTCGTGTTATTCCTAATGGGGTAGACATTGAAAAGCTAGGTAAGACCATTGAGAATCGTCCAGAGGGTATTCCACAAGTCATTACCCTTATTGGGCGTGTGGTCTCTATTAAAGATATTAAGACCTTTATTCAAGCTATTCGGATTACAGCAAACACTCTACCAGATATTGAGGCTTGGGTTGTAGGTCCTGCTGATGAGGAGAAGGAGTATGCCCAAGAGTGTTTTGAGCTTATTGAGATACTTGACCTTAAAAAGAGTATTAAGTTTCTAGGTTTTCAAGACATCTCTAAGATTCTACCTCAAAGTGGAGTTTTGACTCTAACCTCTATTAGTGAGGGAATGCCTTTGGTTATCTTAGAAGGGTTCGCTGCAGGAGTTCCTTGTGTTAGTACAGATGTTGGTTCATGTAGAGAGCTTATCTATGGTGGAGAGAATGAGGAAGATAGAGCATTAGGGAGTGCAGGAGTAGTCTGTCCTATTGCCGATGCAGAGGCTTTAGCCAATGGCTACATTGAACTACTTAGCAATGAAAAGCGTTGGAGAGAGGCACAAGAGGTTGCCCTAAAGAGGGTCAACACCTTCTATACCCAAAAGCTATTTTTAGAGACCTATCAAAAGGTTTATGAGGATACTTTTAAAAGATTAAATAGTTAAAATTACTCCTCATCTTCTGACTCAAGCTCCCTCTCACCTATCTCTAACATAGCTTTGTTTAAGTGAGCTGGAACATTTCTCTCAAAGGCGTCCCAATCTCTCATCCACTCTAGTTTTTTTAAGACCTTATCTTCTATTTCATATGACTCTTTGTCATCATCGTAAGCCTTTTGTCCCTCTTCTACTAAAACTTTAAGATAGTTCAAAAATGGGTCAATAGTCTCATCTTTTTTACCTGATATTCCATGCCCTGGTACATAGAGAGTATAGTTAGTATCTTTTTTAATCTGCTCTAAAAGCTCAATATTTCCAAAGATACTTGAAGAGTCATCAAAACTTCCTAAACGACCTTTCATTAAATTATCAGCTAAAAAAAGTGTATTGGAGTTAATATGTGTAATTAGTAAATCAGTATCAGTATGTGCTACTTTTGGATGCCCTACAACAAACTTCTGTCCATCTACCTCTATACTATCACCATCTACTAATGGCTTTGTAGGAAAAGCAAACTCTTTAGTACCCTTTAAATTACCTTTAGTAGCTCTGTTTAAAATACCATACCAAACATCTGCCTCTCCCTCTTTAGAGACTTTTATCATATGTTCATGAGCATAAATATCTACTTTAGGATACTTCTCTACTATTGCTTTGTTTGCAAACCAATGGTCACCATGCTTATGTGTATTGAACACAGCAATAATAGGCTTAGTGCTTACCTTCTCTATCTGGGCTAAAACCTTTTTCCCTACATTATAGTTTCCACCTGGGTCAATGACTATTAGACCATGCTCAGACTCTATAACTGCTGGATTATTCATAAAACCTTCATTCTCTTTATTTGGTCCAACCACTGGTCCATGCATAATATAGACATTATCATTGGCTTTTTCAAATTTAAAAGTCCCATATTTACCAAGGGTAAAAGTAGAAGTATCGGTGTTACTAATATTTACATCACTCCCTCTCTTTGCTACTGCTTCCATTTTAGAGAGTGCCTCTTTCATAATCTCTACTGGATTTAATCCCTCCTTAGCATGAAGATTTGTTAGTAGAGATAGTGTCATTAGTGAGTATATAATTGCTCTTCTCATAAGTTATTTCCTTTTTTTAAATTAATAATTTGATTATATTTACTATTAACTAAAAGTTATACATAATAAATAATAAAAAAAATCTAAAAGAGCAAAGCGTACCTTATCTTTACTATACTCATCACATTATAAGAACTATACTTTAAAATAAAAATTGTATTTTTTAGGATATTTTCTAACAAAAAAATATATCTCTCTACTCCCCATGTTACAAAGTTTTGAAAAAAATCTATATATAAACTAAGAAATTAAAATTTTATTTAAAAATTAAGTATAACTATATAAAATAAAAAAAATAACTATATAAGGCTTAAGGATAACTCATGGCAGGAATAGGTTTCGAGCTAAAGCAGATTTTAAAAGAGAGAACCCTAATATCTGTCTTTAAAGCCTTTGGGTACTCAGCAGTTTTAAGTTCCGGTCCTTGGGTTATCTCGATGATTATTATCTTGGGGATTGGTCTTGCAAATATCTACCTATATCATACACAAGACCCTACTCAAACCATGTTAAAAGCTTCGGTTACCTATGTCTCTGCTTTGGCTCTAAGCTCGGTCTATACAGGGTTTTTCCAACTTCCATTTACCCGTTTTATTGCCGATAGAATGTATGAGAAGAGGCACTACCTCATCTTGCCAAACTTTTTGGGAATGATTATTCTTACCATTATTGGAGGATTAGTTATCGCCCTACCCTTGGCAATTTTTCTCTTTGATACACAGAGTAACTTTTTTGTTCTACTCTATGTTACTCTATTTGTTGTCCTCTCTTGTGTTTGGATTGCCAATATTTTAGCTGCAAGTCTCAAACTCTATAAACATGTTATTCTCTTCTATCTTGCAGGATATGCTCTTATCTACCTTGTTGCCTATTTTCTTAAAGATTTTGGAATTTTAGGTCTTCTTATTGCTTTTATTATTGGTAACTCTCTACTATTTATTTTACTATTTTTAGGAATTATCTACTACTATCCATCTTATAATAGAGCTAACAATCGATTTATTCGTTTTGATGCTTTTCAAAATAGCTATGGTAAGTTCTATTGGAAATTAGGCTTTTCAGGAATGCTCTACAACATTGCCATTTGGGTCGACAAGGTTATCTTTTGGTTCTCTCCTATTGTAGGGTATGTGGTTATTGGTAAACTTCACGCCTCTATGGTTTACGATTTTCCTATCTTCTTAGCATATCTATCGATTATTCCTGGTATGGCTATCTTCTTCTTTAGATTAGAGGTTGACTTTGCAAAACATTATGAGAAGTTCTATAGAGCCATCAATAAACATAGTGCATTGAGCCAAATAAAATACCATAAACAAAAGATGATAGATGCAGTAAAACGCTCCACTCAAGAGGTTCTCTTTGTTCAAGGAATGTTCAACATTTTACTCTTTTTAAGTGCTGAGACCATTTTTGAATTATTTGTACTACCAAAACTCTACCTACCTCTCTTTTATGTAGATGTTATTGGTGTTCAGTTACAGCTTGGGTTTATGTCTATTTTAGCTTATCTCTACTATCTTGACAGACAAAAAGAGGCACTAGTTTATACTTTGGCGTTTGTTCTACTAAATGCTCTGCTTACATGGGTAAGTATTCAGCTTGGACCTTACTTTTATGGTTATGGGTATAGTGTTGCACTACTTATTCTATTTGTAAGTTCTATTCGTACATTAAATAAAATTTTACAGGAGTTAGACTATCAAACATTTATGTTGCAGTAGAGTTGTAGTACTCCTTTTACTACTCCTCTCAGGACTTTTTGCTAACAATCGTTATGCATTTATCTATAGTAAAAATATTGATGACACATTTATTAACTTCTACGATAAAGTAGTAGTTGAGGCTGATACTATAGATAATATTTATGCTATTCGCTACCCTAAAAAGATGGTAGCCTATGTAAGTATAGGAGAGATTGAGCCTTGGAGAGAGACCAAAACTCCTTACAAAAAATCGTGGATTATCTCTAAAAACAGAACATGGGACTCTTTAATTGCAGATTTGCGTAATAGGAAGTATCAAGAGTTTATCTTTGAGCGTGTTGCAACACTTTACAAAAAGGGTTACAGAAACTTCTTTTTAGACACAATGGACGCTTACCATGTAACAGCAAAAGATAAAAAGCTCTTTAAGGAGCAACAAAAAGCATTAATTGAGATTGTTCATAGACTTCATAAAAAGTATCCAAAATCAAAACTTATTTTAAATCGTGGTTTTGAACTACTAGATAAGATTCACAATGATATATCTGCTGTAGTTGCTGAGAGTCTAATATCTCGTTATGATCATGCTACTAAAAGCTATATTAATGTCCCTAAATCTGACCATAAGTGGCTTTTATCTCAACTTAAAAAGGTAAAAAAGTATGGTTTAGATGCTATCTCTATTGACTATAGTAATGGTTCAACAAAAGAGAGAGTAGCAATAGCTAAAAAGATTAAAAAGCTTGGTATTACTCCTTATGTTACTGATGGACTTTTACAAGAGCAAGGTGAATGTGAAGTAGAGCGTATTCGACGAAATATACTTATACTGTTTAACGCCTCTGCTTTTAAAGAGCATAACTCTATCTACTCCGATGTTCACCTCTCTATCTCTATGCCTATTGAGCATTTTGGGTATATTCCTAAGCTTTATGATATATCTACTCAAGAGCTTCCTAAAAGTGTTAAAGACCGATACCATGCTGTAATAGTTTGGTCAAATGGGCAGACTAAAAATGATGATAGAATCTATGAGTGGAGTAAAAGAGTTAAAGCAAAAGGAGTAAAGATACTCTTTTTTAATAGCTTTATCTTTGAACAAAATAACCAAAATCTAAAAAGTTTTGGTTTAAGAGTTGAGAAAAATAGAAATCAACTTACCTCTAATGTCAAAACTAACTATCACAATGGGTATAAACCCTATGAGATACCTGCTTCAGTCAATTTTGAATCAACACTTATAAAAGGGGCAGACTCAAAAGCCATTGTAGAGACAACTTACCCAAATGGACAAAAGAGCCAACCCATAGCCATTACCCCTTGGGGTGGATATGCTCTTAGTAGTAGTTTCTTAACAGATATTGACAACACTAACTACTGGAGTATTAACCCTTTTAAGTTTCTAAAAGAGGCTCTACGCTTAGAGGATATTCCTATGCCTGACCCAACAACAGAGGCAGGTAGACGAATACTCTTTATTCATATTGATGGAGATGGTTTTGTAGAGCCTGTGCGTACCGACCCCAAAAAGCTCTCTATTGACTATATGGTTGAACAGATTTATAAAAAGTATAAACTTCCTCATACAGTATCTATTATTCAAGGTGAATTAACTCATCTCTTTCCTCAATATAGAAAACGTGGTGAAGAGATGGCAAAAGAGCTCTACAAACTACCATGGATAGAACCTGCAAGTCACACCCTCTCTCACCCTTTCTTTTGGGCAAAGGTGGTACTTCCTAAAAATGCTCCACCAGAAGTTGGAAAGCATTTTCACCTACCTCTTAAGGGTTACTACTTTTCACTAAAAAAAGAGACTATTGATAGTATAGACTATGTACTAAATCTTGCTCCTAAAAACAAACAAAAAGAGCGTATTCTGTTTTGGTCAGGAGATTGTCAACCAACAAGAGAGATTCTAGAGTATACTGAAAAGCACGGAATTATTACACTCAATGGAGGAGATACTACCATACAGAAAAAACACCCTACCCTAGCCTATATTGCCCCTTTTGGACTAGAGCGTGGGGAGTATTGGCAAATCTATACAGGTCAACAGAACGAGAATGTCTATACCCACGATTGGCATGGTCCATTTTGGGGCTTTAGAAATGTCATTGAGACCTATAAGATGACAAATAGACCCTATAGACTAAAACCGATTAATCTCTACTACCACCTCTATGCCGCTTCAAGAGTTGCTTCATTTAATGCACTTAAAAAGGTATATGAGTGGGTGGTAAAACAGAAGACATCTAAACTATATGCATCACAATATATCAAAAAGGGGCAAGGCTTCTATAGAACTGCTATTGCTAAGATAGATGGTGGTTATGAGTTAAGAAACAAGGGCTTTATGCGTACCGTTCGCTTTGACAGAAAAATCTCTATTGATATGAAAAGAAGCAAAGGTGTAGCAGGGTTTAACTTTGATAACAACTCTACTTATGTTATTTTAGATAGTAGTGGAGAGTACAAAATTATCTTAGCCAAAAAAATCTCATTGCCCTATCTTATTGACTCTAATGGTTGGGTAAGTAAAGTAGATAAAAACCGTTTTGAGCTTAGAGCAAATATGCCAATAGAGGCAAACTTCTACCTACCAAATGGGTGTAGCTTTAAAACCGATATTATAGTAAAAAGTAGACAAAAACGAAACATACTCTCACTAAGTTCTAAGAGTAAAAAAGGGGTAACTGTTGTATTTAAGTGTAAATAACCACGACAGTAGTACCTCTATACTTTCACTTAAAGAGATTGGGGCAATTGTTGTTGTCTTTGCCTTTGTGTTGTATCTACTTTTTCCAAAAGATAATATTGAGGAGTTTTTAGAGAACTCTAAAGGACATACAAACCTCTCTATTAACTATTTAGAGAGCTTATTACTATATTATCCTAACAATGTTAAACTAAAAATGCTACTTATTGAAAAGTATGACTATATGGGTAAAATCCAAAAAGCTTTAGCACTCAATAGTGAATTGCTTAAAAAAGTAAAAGACAAAAAGCTATTAACTAAGCTCTATAAGACAGAGTATCTACTAAAAAAATATTTATATTTTCAAAATCCTACACAAAAAGAGTTAAAAGAGCTTAAAGAGATACTTCTTAGATATTATAATTTTATGGGAAAAGATAGAGATAATCTTTTTTTCTATGCAGAATCAACAAATATTGACTATAGCTATCTTAAATATATATCTTTACAAAGTTTAATGAAAGAGAAACCTGAACTTATTGATTATGAACTAGAGAAGATAAGCTACTATCTAGCAGTCAATTTAGGGTACAAAGAAGATGCCTACAAGCACTTAATTAAACTACTTGACTATAAAGAGATAGATAAAAAGTTGCAAGAGTATGCCATTAACTCTTTAATTGAACATAAAGAGTTTGAACGAGCTTATGATGTAATAGAGAGTCTCTTTTTAAAAGCAAAGACTCAAAAGGAGAGAAGCAAATACTTCTATATAAGCCTATATATTCTTGGACAAAATGGAGTTAGAGTATCTTCTGTACGTCTTATAGAGGAGTATATCCAGAGCAACAATATAGATAGCTCAGATATCTACTCTATTATAAATACTCTCCTACAACAGGGACGACTAAGTGAAGCTAGTTACTTCTCTCAAAGTCTATTTGAGGAGTATACTACAAAGTTTGATGAAAAGAGTATTGACTTAGCACTCAATGCACTTATTTATGATTCAAAGTTAGAACCTGCACTAGCTATCTCAGACTATGCTGAAGAGACTTTTCATAAACAGAAATATCTTGATAAAAGCATTCAGCTCTCAATGTGGCTAGGCAAAGTAAATAAGATTGCAAAACTAAACACTAAAGGCTATAGGGAATATAGAGATGTAAAATATGAAAAGTTTATATTAGAGCATACTACACTCGATAGTGCATACCAAATTTTAGGAGAAATCTATAAAAAAAAGGTTGAAGAGGGAGACTATAGTTTTGTTAAAAAACTTATAGAGTACTTTGAGTATACAGGAGAGATGGACAAGGCAGAGGAGTATTTCTCTACCCTTTTAAAAAATATTAAAAACAGAGAAGTTCATGGTGCAACTATTCACTTTAGTTTTAACAATAGCCACTTTAAAAAAGCTATTAAACTATATCAAGAGTATAAAAGAAGATATGGTATTGAACCAACTTTGCAAAGAATTGCAATTAAAAGAGCATTAGCTATTAAGGAGTTCTCCTTAGCTTATAGACTTACAAAAGAGTTAAACGACCATAAAAGACTTAAAGATAAACGTCTCTTAGTTGACCTTGCATGGCAACAGAGAGCTTACCCATACTTATATAGGATACTTTGGAGATTTGAGAAAAAACAACAGCTTAACTCTACAGGGTATGAACGGTTAATAGCTTTAGAAAAAGGACTCAATAAGAGCAAAAAGATAGATAGACTCTACATAAAAGCATATAGAGCAACTAACAATAGTAACAATCTACTAGCACTTCTATACTACTTGAGTGACAAAAAAGATTTTAAAAAATTTCAAAAGGTACTAAAGAGTCTAAAATCAAAAGAGAAAAACAAATTTAGTCAAAATATTAACTATCAACTACTCTTAGCCAATTACTACGTTCAAACCAAAAAAATTACTCTCGCATTAAAAGCTTATAAAAAGGCATTTAAGTTAGCACCTAAACGAGTAGCAACCCACCAGTCATACCTCTGGTTACTACTTGATAATTTAAAGACTCACCCAAGTCTTAAAAGAGAAATCAAACAAGAGTTAGCACTACTAAAAAGAGATAGCCAACTTCAAAAAAAGGTAGGATTAGTTGCAGTAGTCTCTGCTATGCAACTAAAACAGCTCTCTCTAGCCCAACGTTGGAGTCAACAGCTACTTAGAGAGAATCCTCATAGCAAAGAGTACCAACAACTTATAAAAGATGTTCATTTAGCTCAAACCTCTCTAGTAAACGAAGCTTATGAGAGAATAAACAACGATGAGCATATTCACTTTATAACCAATGTAAAGAGAAAGCACTTAAGTTCACTAGATGTAAAAGAGCTATCTCTTACTTACCAATGGAAACTATATCAAAAGCTAAAAGCAAACATAACAGTAACTAAAGAGAAATATAATTCTACTAAAACCAACAAACATATTAAACTCTCTCTAAAAAACAGTAACTCTAAACTCCTTTGGGACTTTGCTCTAGCCTATAACAGTAGCCATAATGATTTTATAAGTAGTAGACTCAATATAGGATACAACCTTTACCCTTTTCAAATTACTCTAAATAGTAAATATCACAACAAAAGTAAAGTAACCCCTCTTTTGGAGCGTGAGGGAATGGAAAATACATTAGGAGTAAATATATTAGCTACCATTAACCAACGAGTAAGCCTTAGCTTCTT
>JALWNF010000253.1 GCA_026995985.1 Campylobacteraceae bacterium | reverse complement strand
GGCGTTTTGCTTTAGCATCAGTTATAGCTTTGATTCACGATGTTACCATTGCTACAGGAGCTTTAGCTTTAACTCAAATAGATGTTAACCTACCTATTTTAGCAGCTATTTTGACTATTTTGGGGTATTCACTAAACGATACAGTAATTGTCTTTGACCGTATTAGAGAGGGTATTAGAACTATTAAGTCTACCAACCTAGGTGATGTTATTGATGAGTCTGTTACACGTACTCTTTCACGTACAACCTTAACATCTCTAACAACTTTTTTTGTTGTATTAACTCTATATCTCTTTGGAGGAGAGGCACTTAAAGGGTTTGCCTTTACACTTTTAGTTGGTGTTGTTGTTGGTACATACTCCTCTATCTTTGTTGCTTCACCAATTTTAATGTGGTTAAAGTTTTCTATTGAAGAGTTTAGAGCAAATGAAGCTGCAAAAGCAAAACGTGAAAAAGAGAAAGAGAAGATGCGTGCTATGTATGAGCATGGAACGATTTAAAATTTTAATATAGGGTGTTTTCCTCTGAAAACACCACCTCTCTTAGATTTTATCCTAAAGAGATTTTTGTATTGGAATATAAGAAAAATATACTATAATTGGTATTGCAATACAAAAAAATAATGGAGATTTTATTGTCGATGAAAAATATACTTTTGAAGTAGATAGGAGTTGCCAACAAAATCCTTCTTTGGTTATTTGGATTTCTATATTAATACTATTAGAGTGTGATTGCCATCGCACCAATAACTTATTGTCCCCCATATCTCCTATTTTTAACAGCTTGTCCAAGTTGAAATACAGCCATTCCATAAAAAGTACTATGGTTATAAGTAGTAATAACTCTAAAGTTATGAGTTCCAAGCCAAAGCTCATCGTAACTATATTTTGGAAGCTTTATAAGAGATACAGGCCCTCTGTAGTAGAGCTTTTCTCTAGGGACAATATGGTACTTCTTTTTTAATTTATATAGAGAATATTTTGTCTTATAGCCTGTTTCTAGTTGATTAAAACGGTATCCTTTATATTTAGCTCTTACTGCTACTTGTCTAATGCTACTATCCCAGCCATTTTTTGCAAAATAGTTAGCAATTGAACCAATAGCATCTTCAGCATTCCATAAATCAATAACTCCATCTCCGTTAAAGTCAACTGCAAATTGAAGGTAGGAGCTAGGAATAAATTGACCATAGCCCATAGCTCCAGCACTAGACCCCATAAGTATTGCAGGGTCAAGATTTGCTTTACGCGTCATAATAAGATACTTTTCAAGTTGGTCTGTGTAAAAATCTTCACGACGGTCACCTAGCATTGCTTTAGAGGTTAAGACATCAAGTACTCTTCTTTTCCCAAAGTTAACACCATAGGCTGTCTCAACTCCTAAAATACCAATAATAAATTCAGGTAATACACCATAAACTTGATAGGCTTTGTTGAGTGCATTTTCATGTTTATTCCAAAACTCTACTCCACGGTCAATATTTCTTTCGTAGATAAACATAGCTCTATATCTATCCCATTTGCCTTGTGGTTTTATATTGACATTACATCCTGTTCTACTACGGCTTGTATAGCATGGGTCTTCCATTAAGTTAATATTTTTAGCATTAGAGAAGAGTCTATAGAGATAATCTCTATCAAATTGATGCTCATTATGCATATACTCAATAAACTCAATTAACTTATAGTTACTAGCAAAATCTCCACTAAGCTCTCCATTAATATCTTCTCTAACCTCATTGTTATATACTATTTCACTATTCTCTTCTATACCAAGTAGTGTAAGATTTGTATCTCTTGGTAATTTAGCTTTTTGTGTACTACATGCAGAGAATAGTAGTAGAGAGAGTGTAAGAGAGTATATTTTAGTTTTCATAATTTATATTTCCTAGTTCCGATTTTAGATGTATTATAATGGGTTGATAATGAAATAGATATTAATTCTTTCTAAAAAGATTAATAAGAGTTGTGAAGAGAAAAATTTAAACATTTTTTGTTATTTTAATATTTTTTTTATTACTTTTACTTAAAAAATCTTAATTATTATTTTCTAAATAAATTTGCTATAATTCGCACAATTTTA
>JALWNF010000252.1 GCA_026995985.1 Campylobacteraceae bacterium | reverse complement strand
GGTCATGATAAAAAAGGTGTTTATAAGAGTACAGATAATGGTCAAACATGGCAAGAGATTAATAATGGACTAGAAGATATTATTAATAAGCTATATAGACGCAATACACATATTAAAAAAACTATTCAATTTTCATTAATGTTAGCACATAGTCGTTCAGATAAAAATACAATCTATGTTGGTTCTTGGCAAGGAATTGCAAAAACTACTAATCAAGGTCAAAGTTGGACGCAAACTACTCCTGCTGAGACACCATATATTCAACATGTTAGTGGTGTATATGTTCAAGTTCCTTTAAACACACACCCTAACCAAACAGAAACTTTTATTGGTGGTATAGATAACTTCATAAGAATAACAGCATCGGATAGTGATTCTAACTTTGTTATATTTGGAGATAATCAAGATATCTCTTTCTCTACAGATGGAGGAACAGTATGGAAGAGTAGAACCTTTGATTATAATGACTCTTTTGTAGCCTCTCCAACTGATATCTTACCTGATTTACCAGAAAATTCCCCACCAAATAGATATACACATAAAATTAAATCTAGAGGTGTACAAGGACTTGTAAATACAGATATTGCTATAGATCCTTTTGACCCAAATACTTATTATGCAACCTATATGGATGTTGGTCTTCAAATTTCAAGAGATGCTGGAGAAACATGGGAACATCCGAGTGATGGACTACCTCCAAAAGGACACGCTTGGTCAGTTACAGTAGACCCAAATAACGAAGGAGTAGTTTGGGTATCTGTAAATAGAGAAGATTTAATTTACAAAAGTACAGACTATGGAGTATCTTGGAGTGGTATTCCTATAGATGATAATTATTCAGTTGAAAAAGTAAGTGATTTAGTTTTTGATTCTAATAATAGTATTTTATATGCAGCTACTGATAAGGGTATTTTTAAAAGTAGTAACGGTGGTCAAACTTGGCAAAATATCTCTAGCTGGAAAACTTTTGATATAAAAATAGATCCAATAAACAGAGATATTCTATATGCAGGAACAGAAACAGGATTGTATAAAAGTACAGATAGAGGTAATAACTGGAATCAATTAGCTTCTGACAAAATAGGAAAAGTATACAACATCTCTGTTGGAAAGAGTAATAGTGTATATGTTATATCAAACAAACCAGGAGAAGAATTTCGTAGAAACCTATGGGCGTCTACAGATGGGGGAGCAAACTTTAATGAGATTACATCATCGTTTATGCACCCAATTGGTGCAGTAGCTGTTGACCCTAATAACCCAAAACACATATATATATCATCATTTGGAACAAATCAAAAGTTCTTAGATGATCCAGCTATTATGGCACAATCTAAAGATGGTGGTCTTACTTGGGAAAAGTTAATAGATAATTTTGCTTTTGCGTTAGGTACCGATATTTATATCGATCCAAACAATTCAAATCATATATTTTTCAATACGAAATTTTCACTTATTGAGGTTAATGTAACTGCTCCAACTCTGATTGCAGATGCAGGAGAAGATATGACTTTAATTTTGACACCATCAAAAACTTCTGCCCTTCTTAATGGAGCAGATAGTAAATCTTTATTAGGGCTTGATATAGTTAAATATGAGTGGTACGATAAATATAATAGTAGTGAATATAAACCTATTGGTCCTAATCCTAAACGATGGTATTATGTTAAAAATAAGATAGGTGTACATAATATTAAACTAGTAGTTATAGACGAACAAGGTAATAGAGCTGAAGATTATATGACTCTTACTGTAAAAAATAGAGTTCAAGCAGATGCTGGTCCAGACATAAATATAACAATAACACCGTCAATTAAATCTGCTTATCTTGATGGGAGAAATAGTTTTGCAGTAGATGGAATAGACACTTATAAATGGTATGATAAATACAATAGTGATGAGTATAAACCTATTGGTCTTGAAAAATCTGCACAATGGTATTATGTTGCTGATAAACCAGGTGTTCATAATATTAAATTAGTTATAAAAGATAAAAAAGGTAGAGAGAGTCAAGATACAATGATTCTTACTGTAAATAACTAATACCTATGAAAATTAATTCATAGGTATAAAAAATATATAATTTTATAACCTCTATATGGGTATTCTAAAAGCCAACAATAAAGTTTTAATGGTATAATACCATAAAAAATAAGATATATTAACAAATATAAATAATTAATATACATATAATAACAGTAAAAAACTTTAAAAGGAATCCAAAAAAATGAAAGGTATTATTTTAGCAGGTGGTTCGGGTACTCGTCTCTATCCTGTTACAACTAGTATATCAAAACAGCTTCTTCCAATTTATGATAAACCAATGATTTACTATCCATTATCTGTTTTAATGTTAGCAGGTATAAAGGATATATTAATTATCTCAACACCACAAGATATAGATAATTTTAAGAGACTTCTAGGTAATGGAGAGAATTGGGGTATTAAATTAGAGTATAAAGTTCAACCATCACCAGATGGACTAGCACAAGCTTTTACCCTTGGAGAAGAGTTTATTGGAGATGAGAATGTCTGTTTAATACTAGGAGACAATATCTTTTATGGTCAAGGTTTTTCTCCTATGCTTAAAAAGGCTTCAAAAATAAAAGAGGGAGCAATTGTTTTTGGATACCAAGTAAATGACCCTCAACGTTTTGGAGTAGTTGAATTTAAGAACAATAGAGTAATTAGTATAGAAGAGAAACCCACTCATCCAAAATCAAATTTTGCTGTAACAGGACTCTACTTTTATGATAATGATGTAATAGAGATAGCAAAAAATATTAAAAAATCTCATCGTGGAGAGCTAGAGATAACATCAGTAAATGAAGAGTATTTAAAAAGAGGTAAATTGAGAGTTGAGCTTTTAGGTAGAGGCTTTGCATGGCTTGATACAGGAACACACGATACTCTTCTATCTGCTGGACAATTTGTACAGACTATAGAGCATAGACAGGGTTATAAGATAGCATGTCTTGAAGAGATAGCTTATAATAATGGTTGGATTAACAGAGAAAAAGTTTTAGAGATAGCTGAACCTTTAAGTAAAAATAGTTATGGACAATATCTAAAGGATTTAGTAAAAGATGACTAATATACTCTTAACAGGAACAGCTGGGTTCATAGGCTCAAATTTTGTTCCATATTTTTTAGAAAAATATCCTAATTATAACTTAATAAACCTCGATTTACTTACTTATGCAGGTGACATAAAAAACCTAAGTGAGTGTGAACTAAACCCTAGATACAAATTTATCAAAGGAGATATTTGTAATCGGGATTTAGTTGAATATATATTTCAAGAGTATAATATTCAAGGAGTTATTCATTTTGCTGCTGAGTCACATGTAGATAACTCTATTAAAAATCCAGGAGTATTTATAGAGACTAATGTAAAAGGTACTTTTACACTTATAGATGTAGCTCAAAAGTATTGGATGAATAGACCATTTGAGTATAAAGATGAACATAAAGAGTATGGTCGTTTTCACCATATCTCAACTGATGAAGTCTATGGAACACTTGGAGAGACTGGACTATTTACAGAAGAGACACCTTATGCTCCTAACTCTCCATACTCTGCATCTAAAGCAAGTAGTGATATGATAGTCCGTTCATATCATGAGACGTATGGATTAAATACAGTTATAACAAACTGTTCAAATAACTATGGACCAAAACAGCATGATGAAAAACTTATTCCAACTATTATTAGAAAAGCATTAGCAGGTGAGAGCATTCCAATATATGGAGATGGAAAAAATATTAGAGATTGGTTGTATGTGTTAGACCACTGCAAAGGTATAGATTTGGTTTTTCATAAAGGAGAAGTAGGCAATACTTACAATATTGGTGGACGAAACGAAAGAACAAATCTTCAAGTTGCAGATACTATCTGTAGAGTATTAGATGAAAAAGTACCTAAATCTAAATCCTATAAGAGACTAATTACATTTGTAGAAGATAGAGCTGGTCATGATAGACGTTATGCTATTGATGCAACAAAAATTGAGACAACATTAGGCTGGAGAGCTGATGAAGACTTTGATACAGGCATTATTAAAACTATTGAATGGTATTTAAAGAAGTATAATGATTAATGTAACAAAAACATATTTACCAAATAAGAAAAATTACCAAAAGTATGTAGATAAGATATTTAACAGTGGTTGGGTTACAAACAATGGTCCCTTAGTTAAAGAGCTAGAGAGTAGATTAGCAAAATATTTAGGTGTCAAAAATATTGTACTAGTCTCTAGTGGTACATCTGCATTAGAAATTGCATATAGAACATTAGAGATAAAAGATTATGCTATTACAACACCTTTCTCTTTTGTAGCAACAACAAGTTCATTAATAACAAATGGTATTAGACCTATATTTGCAGATATAGACACAAAAAGTCTAAATATTGACCCAATAAATATAGAAAAAGCTATTACGAAAAATACATCTGCTATTGTTCCTGTCCATGTTTTTGGTAATGCTTGTAATGTTGAAGCTATTGATAAAATAGCAAAAAAAAATAATCTAAAGGTTATTTATGATGCTGCACACGCTTTTGATGTGAAGTATAAAGATAAAAGCATATTAAACTATGGAGATATATCTACACTTAGTTTTCATGCAACAAAGCTTTTTCACACTATAGAGGGTGGTGCTTTAATAATTAACGATGATAGTTTAGTTCAAAAAGCTAGAAACCTCATAAACTTTGGAATTGAAAATACAGAATCTATTCCTAACCTTGGGACAAATGCTAAGATGAATGAGTTTGAAGCTGCTATGGGACTTTGTATGCTTGATGAGATAGAAAATATTGAAAAGCAAAGAGAAAGACTCTATTTTACATACAAAAAAGAGTTAGATGGAGTAGTTAGATTTCAACAACAAAATGAAAATTCAACACTAAATTATAGCTATTTCCCAATAATCTTAGATAGCCAAGAGCAAACATTAAAGATACAAAAGGCATTAAATAGTAAAGATATATTTCCAAGAAGATATTTCTATCCATCTCTTGATACATTAAACTATATTGAACCAAAACAGTTTATGCCAAATTCACGAGATATAAGTGAAAGAATATTATGTTTGCCTTTATATCCTGAACTTACTAAAGCAGAACAGATGGAAATTATTAATATAATAAAGGCAGTGTATTAATGCAAAAGTATAATGTATTGATTTTTCCTTGTGGTACTGAGATAGCAAATGAAGTTATTAATTCATTAGCAAACAATAAATACTTTAAAACTAAATTTGCATCAAGTGAAATTGATTCATATTGTACTTTTAATGGTCAAGAAGTTCATTATTTACCATATGTAACCGACAAAAGTTTTGAAAACCATTTAATGAATATTATTAAAAATGAAAAAATTGATTTTATTGTTCCAGCACATGATGATGTTGCTTTCGCTCTTAGTCAAATTGAAAAAATAGAAACAAAAGTTATTGGACAGAGTAGATTTATTAATGAGTTAGTACGTTTTAAAGATAAAACTTATAAATATTTTAAAAATATTATTCCAATTGCTGATATATATAAAGATGAAAATGAGATAATCTTTCCTTGTTTTATTAAACCTAAAAAAGGACAAGGTTCACAAAATGCTTTTTTGGTTAAAAATAAACAAGATTTTGAATATTATAAAACTAGATATAGACTTAATGAGTTTATATTTATGGAGTATTTAAGTCAAGAAGAGTTTACTATAGATTGCTTTTCCCATAAAGGTAATCTTCTATATGCAGGAGGACGAACAAGAGAAAAAACAACTCGTGGAATTTCTGTTAAATCTACATTTATAAGTGATAAATTTTTAAATCAAAAATTTCATGAGTATGCTAATATAATTAGCCAAAAACTAAATATGCATGGTGTTTGGTTTTATCAAATGAAATTAGATAAAGAAGGAAAATTAAAGTTACTTGAAATTGGCCCTAGAGTATCAGGAACAATGATGCTAAACCGTGCTAGAGGTGTAAACTTTATAGAATTGGCACTTTATCAAAAGTTAGGCTATGATGTAGAAGTTATTTATAATGATATAGAGGTTTCTCTTGGACGAGCTTTAGTTCCAAAATATAAAACAAATATAGAATATAAAAGATTATATGTTGATTTTGATGATACTTTATTGATAGATGAAAAATATATTAATAGTGACTTAATGAAATTAATTTTTCAGGTAAAAAATGAGAACAAAGAAGTGATTCTTATAACAAAAAATAAAAAAAATAACTTGTCAAAAATACTACACAAATTTGGAATTACAAACTTATTTGACGATATTATACATATCAAAGATAGTGACAAGAAAATAAATTATATGATTATGAATTCTTTGCTGATTGATGATTCTTTTGCTGAAAGAAAAGAGGCAATAGAAAATGGAATATATGCAATTGGCATTGATAATATTAATGTTCTATTTAAATAAAGGAAATAGTATGAGAGTTATGCATTCATATTGCTTAAATTATAATTATGGTGACTATGGCTTAGGTTTTGGTGTAAAAAATATTTTAAGAAAAATATATAATATTAGTTTTTTTGCAGAATGTAACCTACAGGGACAAGTATTTGATGACTATTTTATTAGCATTCTTAATGATAAATATGATTTATTGGTAATTGGTGGTGGAGGTGTAATTCATGGTGCACATTGGCCTCAAGGTTGGTTTTGGCTAATAGAAAAAGATAATATTAAAAAATTAAAAATACCTTTTATTATTTATGGAGTAGGTTATAATTATTTTAAAGATGAACAAGGAATACCAGAAAGAGGAATTTCTCATTTAATAGAAACACAAAAAAGAGCTTCTTTCTTCTCTGTTAGAAATGATGGTAGCTATAATAGACTTTTAAATCAAACAGGTATTGATGCAACTGTTGTTGCTGATCCTGGATTTTGGTTTGCATTAAACTATAATAGAAAAACTGATTTTGAAAATGATAAATATATTATTGTTCAACTTGCAAATGATAAACCAATTCATCGTTTTACCTCTTTAGATAAACGAAATAAATTTATAAAAGACATACAATTAAACTTAATTGAATTATCAAAAGAGTATAAGATTATTTTTGTTCCACATGTTTTTGATGATATAGAGATAAGTAATGAAGTTGCAAGTGGTATTG
The DNA here is from genome assembly GCA_026995985.1 of Campylobacteraceae bacterium. GTDB lineage: Bacteria > Campylobacterota > Campylobacteria > Campylobacterales > Sulfurovaceae > UBA1140. The sequence goes on along the minus strand of JALWNF010000252.1, from coordinate 2,069 downwards.
ATAATTCTTTAGTTTTAGATTTTTCTAAATATGCATTTGATCATACATATGATGCATTAGGAATTTATAAAGATGCAGAGTTTGTTTTAGCAATGCGAGGACATGGGCAAATTATTCCATTAGGTTTTAATGTACCAGTTATATCATTAGAAAATCATGATAAGCATAGAGGTTTAATGGAAAATTATGGACTTGGTCAATATAATGTAAATATATTAGATGATAATTTTAGTGAAAATTTAAAAAAGCTTACTAATAATCTAATAAATAATATACAAAATATAAAAGAGTATACAGTGAAAAAAAATGAAGAACTCCTTGAAGACTCAATAGATAAATTGTTAAATATTGAATCATTAAAAAAATTTCAAAAAATTGTAAAATAGATTATATGCAACTAAAAAAGAATATAATAGCAAACTATATTGGACAATTTTATGTAATAATAATAGGTATCGTTATGGTACCTTTTTACCTAAAATATTTAGGTGCTGAAGCTTATGGATTGGTTGGTTTTTTTGCACTAATACAATCTTGGATGGCTCTGCTTGATATGGGTATTTCTCCTACTCTTTCACGTGAGGTTGCTAAAGTTAAAGCTATTGTAGATGCCAAAGAAAAATTACTTTTTAAAAATCTACTGCATAGTTTGGAGTTTATTTTCATATTTATATCATTAGTAATAGCAATTATTATATTTATATATAGTGACTGGATAAGCTTGAATTGGCTTAATGTTCAAAAATTAGATTTATCAGTTGTTACTGATTGTATATCACTAATGGGCATAATAACTGGATTTAGATTTTTAACATCTCTATATAGAAGTGGCATTAACGGTGCAGAAGAGCAGGTATGGCTTAATATTGTAAATATAATATTTGTAACACTAAAGTTTGTAGGAGTATTTTTTATACTATATTTTATTAGTACAGATGTTTTTTATTTCTTTGTATATCAATTGATTATCTCTATTTTAGAGTTTATTGTATTATCTATAAAGTTTTATTCAGTAATGGATATAGGAAGATTTAAATTATATTTTTCATATTTTGCTATAAAACCAATACTCCCTTTTGCTATGGGTATAGCCTATACAAGTATTATATGGGTATTTTTAACTCAACTTGACAAACTACTTCTCTCTAATATTTTACCATTGGCAGAATATGGATATTTTGCTTTAGTAGGTGCAGTAGCAAATGCTGTATTGCAAATATCAGCACCAATTAGTAAAGCAATATTACCTAGAATGACAAGCTTATTTAGTCAAAATAAAATAGATGAGATGATTAAGGTATATAAAAAATCAACTCAACTAATGGTTGTATTAATTTTTTCTATTGTTGCAATCACTGCTTTTTACTCATATGAGCTACTCTACTCATGGACAGGAGATATAAAGGCTAGTAATTGGGCTAAAGATGTACTATTTTGGTATGTTTTAGGAAATGGAATATTAACAGTAGCAGCTTTTCAATACTATTTGCAATTTGTATATGGTAAACTTAAACTACATGTTTTATACAATACAGTATCAGCTTTATTATCTATTCCTCTAATAATATGGACTGCATATACTTATGGAGTAATTGGAGTAGCAATAGTATGGTTTGTATTTAGACTTATCTCATTTTTAATATGGACTCCTTATATTCATCATAGATTTGCTCCAGGTATTCATAAAGATTGGATATTAAAAGATATTATGCCAATATTTATATCTACAGCTATATATATTTCTATACTTAAATATATCAATATTAATTTTGATTATAGTAGAGAGGTAATTTTTGGAATTTTACTATTAATAGGTTTTATACTATTAATAATAAATAGTTTTGTATCTAGCGAAGTAAGAAAAATAATAATAAATTTTATAAAAAGAAGAAAAAAATGATTAAAAAAACAGAACAAGAGATAATAAAAAATTGGAAAGGTAATATTGATGAACCTATAGTGAGTATTTGTTGTATAACTTATAATCATGAAGCATATATAGCTAAAGCACTTGATAGTTTTTTAATGCAAGAGACAAACTTTCCTTTTGAGATAGTTGTTAGAGACGA
>JALWNF010000251.1 GCA_026995985.1 Campylobacteraceae bacterium | reverse complement strand
AAGAGGTTAAAGCTGAGACCATTAAACGCTCTGCTCTAAATAGAATGGGAACTCCTGAAGATTTAGCAGGAGCTGTCTACTTCTTATGTAGTGATGAAGCCTCTTGGATTACAGGTCAAACACTTGTTGTTGATGGTGGAACTACATTTAGATAATATAATTGTGTAGGGTGTTTTCCCCGAAAACACCATGTTATAACAATTTAAATTTCATTTTGACGGTGTTGTCGGGGACAACACCCTACAGAGGAAATTTCTTTATGCAAAAAAATAAAATCATAAATATCCCAAATATTCTAGCCTCTATTCGCCTACTCTTAGCTCCTCTTATGTTTATGCTTCTAGTCAATCAAGATGCAACTATATTTGAAGACATTCACCCCTCATGGCTTAACTATGCTGCTGCTTTTATATTTGTAGTCGCTTCTGCTACAGACTTTTTTGATGGATATATTGCTCGTACATTTAACCAAATAACCACTATGGGCAAAATCCTTGACCCACTAGCAGACAAGATGCTAACTCTTGCTGGTTTTTTAGGGCTTATGATGTTAGGCTCTGCTTCTGCTTGGGCAATCTATCTAATTATTACTCGTGAGCTCTTTATTACAGGGCTTCGTGTCTCTGCTATTGCTGAGGGAATAGATATTTCAGCCTCTTGGACAGGAAAAGTAAAGACTGTAGCTCAGATGATAGCTATTGGTTTTTTACTAATGCATTGGTATGGAGGGGAGTTGTTACTCTGGGTAGCTGTTGCTCTTACATTATATTCAGGCTATGAGTATGTAAGAGACTTTTTTAAAAAGGTAAAGATGTAAGAGCTACATCTTTACTAAATTAATCATAAATTCGTGCTAAGTAATCAGCATAAATTGCTTTAGCATTCTCTAAAGCTTGAATAGATTGAGAGTTTAATTTTCCATCTTTTGTTATAGCTGTATTTAGTAGATTCTCAATACCCTGCATAATCTTTTCTGTCTCACGCATTGTCTTTCTTGAACTTGGGTGATACTCCTTCTCCTCATCATAAGCACCTTCAATATGAAGAATTCTCTTTAATGTTGCTACCTTCTCATTTAAAATGGTCTCAAAATTATCTATCTCTACTGTTACTTCTCTAAGGTGCTCATCAATCTTTTGCATCTCTTGCTTGTGCTCTTTCTTTGTTGTATAATAATCTTTAGACTTCTCTAATGTCTCTTTTGCAACATGTAAGTTTTTATTCTCTTTTAAAAAGATACGAATAGCATAAACCAACCAAGCAACTAAAAGTGCAGAGACCCCTAGAATAATAGCTCCTACCATACTATTTCCACCTGTATGACCACCAAGTGTTCCAATCCAATTTAATATAGGCTCAATATGCTCTGTTGCAGTTTGTGGTGTAAGTGATTTTAAGTCAATAGCTATATTCAATTTGCTTATTGCAAAATATACCAATCCTGCTACTGTAGCCAATGCTGCTAAAGTAGCCAAAAGAAAACCTGTAAATTTTCCTGAACTAATATCTCTAACTGAAAAATCTTCACTACCATCTTTATCAATAGTTAACTCAAAAGGCTCTAAATCATCATAAGAGCTATAGTCATAACCTAACTTCTCCAAAAGTATCTTAGCACTTTTAAATGTTGTATTATTAAAATTACGTTTAGCATTATCAAATGCTTCTGCTGCTTGGGAGACACTAGCTTTAGACTCTTGGATTTCTCTATTTACCTTTGAGACTAACTCTTTAGAGTTTTCTATTAACTCCTTAGCCTCTAAAAACTTACTATTTTTAGCTGGTTTAGTTGCTTTAGGCTTCTCCTCTTCTTGAGGATTACTCTCTTTGACTGTATCCTCATGCTCTTTAGATACTAATGTCTCATCTTTTTGCTCTTCAGTCTGAGTATCAGATTTTTTCTCTTCTACACCTATTGGTATCTCATCTCTATTATCAGCCACAATTTTTCCTTTTTTACTTATTTATTTTTGAAAACTATTTTATCATAATAACTTTAGTTTACCTCTAAAAAAAATCCTATTCACTTTAACCTAAGCTTGGTATAATTCTTTTTACACAAATTCGAGACTATAGGACTTTTATGGGCACTTTTATATCACTATTGATATTTTCTTTTTTAATATTTTTTCATGAGCTAGGTCACTTTTTAGCTGCTCGTTTTTTTGGAGTACATGTTGAGGTATTTAGCATTGGCTTTGGAAAACGTATAATTACTAAAAAAATTGGTAATACAGAGTGGAGTCTTTCTGCTATCCCTCTTGGAGGGTATATTCGCATGAAAGGACAAGATGATAGTGACCCCACTAAAAAGAGTTATGATGAAGACTCATATAACTCTAAAACGCCCATTCAACGAATTATTATCTCTTTAGCTGGTCCATTTGCTAACTTCATATTAGCATTTTTACTCTATTTAATGGTTGCTTTTATTGGTATTCAGACACCACTTGCTAATGTTGGAGAGGTCATAAAGGACTCCCCTGCTCAACTTGCAGGTATTAAAAAAGGCGATACTATTGTAAATATAGATGGCAACCCTATTAAATATTGGAAAGATATAAGTAGAAATACTGCTCCTAATCATAATGAGCATAAAATTACTATTTTAAGAGATGGAAAATATATTGACCTTACTATAACTCCAAAACTTATAGAGACAAAAGATAGGTTTGGAGAGTCAAAAAAGCGTTATCTTTTAGGTATTAAACCTAATCTAAAAGCATATACCACTATCTCTTACCCTATTGATAAAAGTATTAGCTTTGCTTACACTCAAACTATTAACGCCTCACTATACATAGTAGAGAGTATTAAAAAGCTTATCTCTGGGGCTATTCCTATGGAGAATTTAGGTGGAGTTGTGGGAATTGTTGATACAACCTCAAAGGTATCTCATATAGGTTTGGTTGCTCTACTTATGTTTAGTGCACTTATCTCTGTTAACTTAGGGGTTATTAACCTACTTCCTATTCCTGCACTAGATGGTGGGCATATTATGTTTCAACTCTATGAGCTAATAGCTAGAAAACCTGCTAGTGATTCGGTAATGATAAAATTGACACTTTTTGGCTGGGCATTGCTACTTAGTCTAATGCTTTTAGGCTTATATAACGACATAAACAGACTATTAGGATAAATAAAATGAAAGAAAAATTAAGAAAAAACTTAGATGAGATTATTTGGAATATAGAACAAGCAAGAGTTACTATAAATGAACACCATATTGTAAAAGTAGTTGCTGTAGGAAAATACTCCAATGAAGAGAGTATTAAAACCCTCTATGAACTAGGACAACGTGCCTTTGGAGAGAACCAAGTTCAACAGCTTCAACAACGTATGCAAAATTTAGAAGAACTACCATTAGAGTGGCACATGATAGGACATCTACAGAGTAATAAAGTCAATAAACTTATAGAGCTACGCCCTGCTCTTTTACAATCACTAGACTCTATAAAATTGGCAAAATTACTAAATAAAAAATTAGAAGAGAAGAATCAAAAACTATCATGCCTACTCCAGATTAACTCTGCAAATGAAGAGAGCAAATCTGGAGTATCTGCTGATGAGGCAATAGATATATATCAAGAGATTAAAGAGTTATGCCCTCAAATAAGACTCAAAGGGGTTATGTGTATTGGAGCTCATACTAAAAATATAAAAGAGATACAAAAGAGTTTTGAGTTAACCCATAAGATTTATGATGTACTAAAAAAAGATGGAGCAACTATCTGCTCAATGGGTATGAGTAACGACTATGAACTTGCTATTAAGTGTGGCTCTAACCTTGTACGTATAGGTTCAAAAATATTTAACTAGGAAAGATAGAATGAGACAACTTGTACACTACTATAAGGGATATGAAGATTTTCAAAAATGGACAGAAGAGCACAACATTAAAGACTCTAATAGACTTCTAATAGAGATTAACTATCCTGATTCTGACCAACAGAAGCTACAGAGACTTCTAAACAGATTAAATAAAAATTTTCCAAACTCAATTATTGTAGGTATGCAGAGTTTTACCTCTATGGTAAATCATCAAATATCTGACTCTAATAATGACCCCATTATATCTATTATGGAATTTCATAGTAGCCGTTTAACATGTGAAGTACTAGATATTGGTATTAACTACGTTAAAGGAAAAGCACCTATTTTAGATATTACTAAAATTGGAAAACACCTCCAACCAGATACAAAAGCTTTAGAGATTCTCTCTAGCTATAATGAAGCTTCTACTGCTGATTATATTAATCAGATTGGTCAACACTTTGGACACCTAAAAATCTTTGGAGGAGGAGCAACACATAGTCAACAGCAAAATAGACATGAGTTTGTTTTCCATAACAATATCATCTATCCAAAGGCTGTTATTTTAATCTTTATGCATGGAGAGAGTCTCAATGTTGAACTATTCCAAGCATTTGACTGGAAACCAATCTCAAAAAAGAAGAGAATTACAGATGTAGATGGCAACTATATTTTAACCATAGACAATATTGCAGCTCTTGATATCTATAAAAAATATTTTCCAAATATTCAAGATAACCCCTCTGTATCTATTCAAGTTCCACTCTATATTACAAAAAACAATATACCATCAACAGCACATATATTAGATATAGATTTTAAAAATCAAAGTCTAAAAGTAGCTCAAGCATTAGAGGTTGGAGACATTGTTCAACTCTCTATTGGTAACTATAATGCTATGATGAATAGAGTTGAAGAGCTACATGAGTTTTTAACAAAAACACCTGCACAGGCACTATGGATTGGCTCTTCTCTCTCCTATGAGTATGGTTTTAGAATTCCTATTTTCCACTATATATCAATCATTAAAAGCAATGACCATATTTTTGGTTACAGTACATCACAAGAGTACTTCAATACTGAAAATCAACCAAATACCTACCATAATCACACCTTTGTTATGGCGGCTATTACAGAGTCTATATCTGACTATATAGAGCTAACAAAATATACTAATGAAAATATTGGTCCATTTGAGATTGCCAACAAAAATCTATACTCTATTATGCATAAAACAGCAAGTGAACTCAATCAGTTAACTGAAAATCTTGAAAATATGGTAGAGCAGAGAACAGAGGAGCTTAACAATCTAAACAAAGACCTACAGAAAAAAATTAAAGATGCAGTTCGTAAAGAGAAACGTCAAAATGCTATTATGAACCAACAGTCTCGACTAGCTTCAATGGGAGAGATTTTAGAAAATATTGCCCACCAATGGAGACAACCACTTAACCATGTCTCTTGGATTATGAATGATACACTTATTAAAGCACAACTTGGACGTGAAGATGAGATTGATATAGCTGAACTAGCTAAAAAAGTTAATGACTCCATTCAGTTCCTATCTGAAACTATTGAAGACTTTAGACGATTTGTTGATAAATCATCTGATTTGCCTCAAACATTTAATGTCAAAAAAGCTATAGAGGCAACCATATCTTTAATCAATGAAACTCTTGTTAAATCTGAAATTGAAATTAAACTTGACTGTCCAAACGATATAAAATATAAAGGTTTTGAGAATGACTTTAAACATGTTATTATGAATCTAATTAACAATGCTCGTGATGCAATGGAGGAGCGTAATATAGAAAATGGTCGTATCTCAATTCGTGTCTATCATGAAAAAGATGAGCTAGTTATTGCTGTTCAAGACAATGCAGGAGGAATTCCAAAACCAATTCTCAAAAATATCTTTGAACCCTACTTTACAACTAAACATAAAACCAAAGGTACAGGATTAGGACTCTATATGTCAAAAAATATGGTAGAAAGAGTAAATGGAAGTATTGAAGCAATAAGTATTTTAAATAAGAAAACAACCTTTATTATTAGACTTCCAGACAAAGGAGCTCTTCCTACTCCTCCACCAAAACTAATTGATGAATTAGGAGAAAATGAAGAGAGTTAATAGCTCTCCTCTTATGGAACATAAGCAATAGTAGGAACACCCATCTCTTCAGGGAAACCACACATTAAGTTTCCTGCTACAAGTGCTTGTGAAGAGGCTCCACGAAGTAGATTATCTATAGCTGAACTTACAAAGAGTCCATTTCCATTTTTAGATGCAAAAATATCACAAAAGTGTGTTCCTGCTGTACTCTTTATATCTACAGGCTTCTCTCTAATACGAATAAAAGCATCATCTTTATAGAACTCTTTTAAAACTTCTAATGGTTCAATATCCTCTTTTAGAGTTGCATAGACCGATACCAACTCACCACGCGTAGCAGGAATAAGATGTGGAACAAAATTTACACTCATCTTTACCCCATGTATCTTCTCTATCTTCTCAGCTATTTCTGGAGCATGGCGATGTTTTAGAGGATTATAGGCAAATATATTATCATTAACCGTTACAAAATGGGTTGTCTCTGAGAGCTTTTTTCCTGCACCACTAACACCTGATTTCGCATCAACAAAGAGAGGTGCGTTATGGTCAAGATATGGAACAAATGGTAAAATTCCAAGTAGTGTAGCTGTTGGATAGCACCCAGGTCCTGCTACAAGTTTTGCTCTTTTTAACTCATCACGATAGTACTCAATAAGCCCATAGACAGCATCATCTAAATGCTCTTGGTCTTCATGTTTGCAGTAGTACTCTTCATAAATGTTAAGCTCTAATCTATAGTCTGCTGAAAGGTCAACTACCTTAACTCCTTTGGCTATTAAATCTTTTGCAAACCCCATAGAGGCTTTATGTGGTAGAGCCAAAAAGACCAATTCACATAGATTAGCTACACTCTCAACTGAAGCCTTCTCTACAGAGTGAGTAATGACATCTACTAACGATGGGTGCAACTCTTCAATAAGCGTATCACCTGTAGTTGTTGCTAGATATTTTAAGATAAACTTAGGGTGGCTAATCAACATCTTAACAAGTTCAAGACCTGTATAACCACTTGCCCCTACAACACCTACTCTAACCATTATAGCTCTATCTCTTTATAGTAAATAGCTTCAATATCAAATACTCTCTTTCCAGAGGGTAAAATAATCTCAACCTCATCACCCTCCTCTTTTCCAAGCAAAGCACGAGCCATAGGAGAGCCAATAGATATTAAACCCTTATCTGGATTTGACTCTTGTGTACCAACTAGAGTATAGGTAGCCTCCTCTTCACTCTCTTGGTCTGTAAGCTCTACTGTTGAGCCAAAACTAACTCGTTTATGAGGTAGAGTTGATGGGTCTATAACTTGTGCCCTACCTATCAAATCGGTTAACTCTAAAATACGAGCCTCCATTAAGCCTTGCTTCTCTTTAGCAGCATGATACTCTGCATTCTCTTTTAGGTCACCTAGCTCTCTTGCTGTATCTATAATCTTTGCTATTTTGGCACGTTCAACTGTTTTGAGTTGCTCTAACTCAGTAGATAATCTATCAAATGTTGCTTTTAACATTGGTTCTTTTTGCACAATATTTCCTCATGTTGTATCTTTTGAATTATTATACCATATAATATTTGGTTTTAACGGTGTTTTTAGGGGAAAACACCCTACCTAATAGGTTTAAATTTCTTCAAAAACCTCCATCAACTCCTCTTTATCTATCTTATTTTTACCACCCTTATAAATGTTCTCTTCAAGCAGATTCAGTGCTTTAGAGATTCGCTTATCTTTTTTGCTATAAGGTAACAACAGATTAAAGAGTGCTTGGTCATCTTTAGCCTTGCGTATAGCTCTAACCATATCGGTCTCTTTTTTAGCCTCTTTTGCTTTTTTAAGCATATTGACTAAAAGCATACTACCGATACCAAGTAAAAACCCAATTCCTAAAAAGATATACTTCAAGTAACTATCTTCTGTTTTAGTAACAACCTTTGTCTGAACATTAGATTGAATAACTTTTGGTACTTCTATCTTCTGCGTAGGACTAACCTCTATGCTAGGTTGTGATTTAGCCCCTACTCCACCACCAATAACCTCAATATCTATTGGCTCAGTTTTAACCGTTTTAACACTCTTACTCTTTTTATCAAAGTACTCCAAACTCAAAGAGGGAATAGTAAAGTTTTGGTCAGCTATAAGAGCTATCTTTTGAGTAAAGACCCCACCATACTCACCATTTTGTTCTCTTGCATCGATTTTTGGCTCATCGGCATAGACAATAACATTGGCTATATCTAAATCAAACTTCTTAACATCATCAATATTACCTTTTCCCTGAACAGTAATAGTTAAATTAACAGGTTTATTAGCATGAACTTTTCTTTTGTCAACTGTAGCTTTAATAGTATAGTCTCCATAAAGCTCTAATCCATTTGGTAGAGGGTTAACCTTGACTTTTAAACTATTTGAATAAATCTTCTGCCAATTTAACTGCTCTGTAATAGAGCTAAAAAATGGGTCATCAAAAATACCACCTAGTCCACTACGTTGATGCTGTACTTTTCCTATTAGAGCCTCAATAGCAGGAATAGTGTACTCACCTGCTTTTTGGGGAAATAGTTTATAGTGAAGAGACTGAACTATATATTCGCCCTCTGTGCTTTTAGTCACCTCATCACTCTTTTTAACCCAAAAGTCCTCTAGTTTTGGCTCACCAAGTTGAATCTTGTCTGCATGGGCATTAAGTTTAGATTTAAAGCTTAGAGTTAAGTTCAAAGGCTCACCTACATAAGAGATATTTTTATCTAAACTCATCTCTAAAACAAAAGGTTGTCCCCTATGACTTGCTGTTGGTTTAACCACTTTTAAACTCTGCTCTTTTGTTTTAAACTCTTTTCCATCAACTTTAACTACAAAAGATGGAACTTTTAGTGACTTAGTTGCTCTAAAAGTGTAGGTCTTAGAGATAGTTTTACTCATATTTCCATTAATAATATTGACTGTCTGTGATGACGAAGTTCCTACTATAGGCGAGTTGCCAACTTGTGCAATCTGTGGAAACTCAATATCATCTCCATCTGCTGTAATAGTTAGTTGTACCATATCACCTTTATAGACAACAGGAGGGTTTATGCTTACCTTTACTCCTGCAAAAGATATACAGCTTAAAAATAGTAATATTAAAAATATTTTACCAAGGGTTTGTTTCATTCTTTCTCTCTCCTTGTTGTAGTGGTATCATTAGGGTATTTACCCCTCTTTGGTTTAACATCTTTTGCCATTTTCTCTCCTCCATATTACTTATTGGAGGTTGGGTTTTGTTCTGCTCACCCATCATTGCTTGTTTCATCTTCTCTTCTTTTTTCTTTTTCTCGGCATCTTTTTTAGCTTGTTGGGCTTTTTT
>JALWNF010000250.1 GCA_026995985.1 Campylobacteraceae bacterium | reverse complement strand
TCGTAGCAATTTTGAAGATATTAAGAGTGACTTGAAGAAAATTATCCAAAAGGTAGAGAGGCTCTATATTGATGAAGTTCTAAAGGAGATAAGAGTATGATGATAGAGCTTCTAAAGTGGTTTCAGATAAATTACCCTGAGTTAAAAAAGGCACTCTTAGCGTGTCATCACAATTTTGATGATAGTGAGACGAACCCTTATCATATAGAGGGGGATTGCTGGTCGCATACAATGTTGGTCTGTAAAATAGCCCAGCTTAATGGTTATAGTAGAGTAGTACAAGTCGCAGCTCTACTTCATGATATTGGTAAACCACAATCACGAAAAGTTAACCCTCTAAACAGTCATGTTCAGTTCTTTGGACATGAAGAACTCTCTGCAACTATGGCAAAACCTTTAGTAGATGATTTGATAGAGAGGAGTATGTTAAGTAGAGATGAGGCAGATGAAGTCATAGAGCTTATCTCTTTACATGCATATTTGTATAAAGAGAGTGATATTGAAGCAATCTATAAGAAGTTTAAAGGAGAGTATGAGCTTTTTAAGCATTTAGTAGAACTCTCTGTTTGTGATGACTTTGGAAGGTTTTGTGAGACAAGGGGAGAGTCTGTGTTAGATACTCAGGCTATGTTGGAGAGGATAAAAAATAACAAATAATATCTATGCTAAAGAAAATATTTTTATATTAAAGTAATCTATAAATTTAAAACTATCTTTTGTAAGACACTTTTTGTCTTGTCTATATGCCATAATAGCCTATCTTAAAAATAGGGGAGCGTAAGATGAAAAGGGAAATTACAAATAGAAGAGAGAAGATAAGTTTAGGGATTATGATATTTCTATTTTCTATAATCTCTTTTTATACAAGCTACACAGGTTTTTTAAAACTATCTGGAGTCTCTGAGTACAATTATATCTTAAAAATCTTTATAGCACTGTTAGTTGGAGTGCTACAGTTTGCTCTTGTTTTTAGTATCAATGCTTTTTATATTAGAGATATTTTTAGAAGAGATTGGATTAAAGCTATAGCATTGCTACTTATCTATTTAATTACTATGACTCTAAGTGTTACTTTTAGTTTCTCTTATTGGTATGAAGAGTTTTCAGCAGAAGATTATGCAAAACGAAACTCTGCCTTGCAGTTAACTAAAGTAAAAGAGAGTCTTTCAGAAGCAAAAGAGTCATTTCGTGTTATGGGCGATAGTTTAGCAGACCTCTCTAAGTACTCTGCTATAAAGTCTAATCAAGAGAGAGTTTACGGAAGAACTTGTGACCCTAGAGTTGGTTCAGGAGAGGGGGTTTACACTTGGTTGAGAGCTAATGATGCAAAATATACAAAGAGCTACTCAGAAGATATTAAAAAAATAATCAAACAGTTAGATAGAGAGATAAAACAGGTGTCACTCTATCTTGAAACTTTTGACCCAAAAGGAGATGTTGAGAAGTTTAATCAAGAGGTTAACGCTAGAATTAAACAGATAAATATCAAATTTTTTCAGAATCAGACTTTAAGAGATTTAAAGAAGATGCTTATAGCAAGAAGTGGTTCTAATCGTCATCATATAGCTGTAGTTAGTAAAAAAACAGGTGCTACCTCTGTTGAATCTTGTATAGATAGAGATTTTACTATTGAGGCAAATAAAGTTCTTAGTAGATTAAGAGCGTTGAAACCTATTGAGACATTAACCTTTTTTGATATGAGTGATACTAAAAAACTTTTTGGTAGAACAACAGGGGTACTTAAAGCACTTATTAATCCAAACTATAAGATTAAAGAAGCCGACAAGATTACTAAACCTACAGATATAACCTATGATGACATATATGCTGTATCAGCAGGTTTTGTAATTGATTTTCTTATTTTACTTGTTACGTTATATGCAAAAGAGCCAAAAGTTGATTTAGTTCCATTAGAGGTTGTAAAAGATATTTTGAACGGTAAATATTCTCATGAGGTATTAGGTAGTCTAAAACTATTTCTTGCAGAGATGGGTAATGTTTATCTTTTAGCAGTACCAAATGATATAGATGAAGAAGCTATAGCAAATTTAAGACTATTTGTTCTCTACATGCAACAACATAGATTAGCAAAACTATATATAAATGAGAGAAAAGCAAATCGTCTCAATAAATATTTTAGTAAACGTCTACAAGAGAGCTATCCTCATAGTACTTTTAGGGTCTATAAGATAGACAAAAAGAGATTTAATCAGTTTATTTTACAAAATGTTATAGCAGGAGGGTACTATGTATAGTAGTCATATTAAGAGTCTATTAGAAGAGAAATTATGGTTGTTTCAACTAAAATACTCTCCATTCTATGCTGAGTGGATGGTGGCTTTTTTGCCTTTTATTTGGTTGATTACTATGCCTTATTGGCTACCTAAGTTTATCTTTTATTTTATGTCCGAAAAAAATCCATTGGTAAAAGTATTTACAGTTGGAGTAGTCTCTTTAGTGCTTTTATTACTTCTATATCTTTATGCTATTGTAGGTGAACCTGACCAACAGAAATGGAAAGAGACTATATTTAAGAGTCATCTTAAACGAATTGCTATTAAAATTTATGATAAAACAGACAATATGATTGGTGGTTTGGTGAACAGAGATATAGATATAAACAGAGGGATATTTTATGTAGAGAGTGTTCCAACGTTATATTGGGATATTCTAAAGTTTAGAGAAGATAAAAATCTAAATTTTAATAATGATAAGACAGGATTAATGGGGATATGGAAAAATCCTCGCTCTTTTAATGGTGTTGACCCTATAGGTATTCCAAATGCTATTACAGAAAGGAGAGGAGGTAGCACACTCTCTCAACAGTTGGTAAAAAACTTCTATGGTCAAGAGTATTTTGATACTCAAACACCATTAAAATTTTTAAATATTTTATTGAGAAAATGGAAAGAATTAAATGAGGCTAAAATCTTCTATCATAATCTTCGTACCAATAATGGAGAGGAGTTTAAACGCTGGATTGCTATGTACTCACCATCTTTAGTTTCAGCAGGAACTATTTATGGCATAGAGAGTGCCTCTGCTATAGTTTTTGGTAAAAAACCAAGAAATCTTACTGAAACAGAGCAGATTTTACTGAGTACGATGTATAAATCTACCTACTACTTTCATGGTAAAGCACATGATAAAAAATGTAAATATATTAAAAAATGGTCTAAAGGAGATATTAAAAGATATTTTAAAAATAATCCTAAGAAAGTTCAAGAGCTTACTAAAAATATTGAAAGTTGGAGTTGTATAGATAAACCAAGAGTCCCTTTTGCTTTTTATAAAGACATGTTATCGGAAGATACAAAAGGTCGTCTAATGATTGGAAATCCAAATGGTAGAATTTGGAATTGGGCAGGAACTTCTACTTCAATTTTACGATATGAGATGGATAGATATAGAGAAAAGTATCCAAATCATCTTGTTATAGAAGCAAAAATGAGTGTTGATATACCTAAGAATATAACTTTTAAAAAAGATATAGATAAGGCTCTTAAAAAGATAGAAAATAGTTTAGGTTCTCGTCTCTATGTTGATTTAGATGGTAATGCAACAGATGATAAAAAACAGGCAAATATATGGGTTAGTGTTGTTGATGAAGATGGAGAGATTAACTATATCTATAAAAGAGGAAATACAAGCTATAAAAGACGTATAGGAAGTATCTCTAAAATATTTGAAACTATTGCTTTAGGAAATCGTGGGGATAGATGGAATTACTACTATTGTAATGAACCATTTCACGGACTTCATAACTCAGATGGAAACAGAGGTGGAGAGTGTAAAAAAAATAGTAACAACAATATCTATAGTGCTAGAGCAGTATTAGGAGCTTCTAAAAACTTACCTATGAGGTCTGCTTTTGATAAATATGTTATTAAAAATGAGAGAGGTATTGAAATTGTAGAAGATAGAATTGAAAATGAAAAACTTCAAGAAATCTACAATAGCTTTAATCTAAGTCACGATAAGAACACATCATTGAAATATGAGCTAAGTTTTGGATTGACGAACAGTACACCATTTAATTTACAAAAGGCTATTCATAAATTAACACATCTACTATACAACAATGGTTCACGCTATAAAGAGGCTCATATTACTAAATCTTTAAAGTACAAAATCATTAAAGATGAGAGACTTTTAAAAGGTGGAAAGGAGAGTTCTCTCTATCTAAAAACTATAAGTCTAAAAACAAGAGAGATGTTTGATGCCAATACAAAAACATATATGAAAACGGTACTAAAAGCACCTATTAGTCCAAAGTTTCATGGTACGTTAAGAAGTTTTAAGAGTATTGGTGGTTTTGAGACTCTATTTATAAAGAGTGGTACAACAGACAAGCCTGTTAATGGAGAGACTTTAACACAGAGCAAATGGGTAGCAGGGGCAATTAGAGTAAAAGGTAAAAATTATAGCTTTGTTATTATGGTTGACAATGAACATGGCATAGGAAAAAGAGTTGGGCATTATGCGATAACTCGACCTATTTTTCATGAGATTGTAAAAGCATTAAATAGATAGAGGGGGCAAGATGAATTTGTTGATTATTTTACTAAATAGGGGTATTAATCTTTTAAAGTACCCTATTGCAATTGTTTTTGCACTTTTAACCTTTGAATTGTTTCATGTTTTATATGAGATTTTAGAGATAATCTATCATCATCAGAGATTTTATCAGTCTCTTTTTCATGGAGTAGGTGCTTATTTTGTGCTTTGGATTGTTGTTTTTAAAAACAGTAATGGAAAGTGGTTTCTGACTATAGAACATGAACTAACTCATACACTTTTTGCCCTCTTAACTTTTCATAAAATAGTTGACTTTAAAGCAACAGATAGTTTTGGTGGACATATGCAGTTTTCTGGTGTAGGGGGTGGAAATTGGCTTATTACTATTGCTCCCTATTTTTTCCCTACTTTTAGTATGATAATTATAGGTTTTATCTATCTTGCACAGTCTCAATACTATCCTATACTTATTACTCTTTTAGGTTATAGTATTGTTTATCATATTCATAGTACCTACATGGAGACAAGTAGCCAACAGCCTGATATAGAGGAGGTTGGTTTAACTTTTTCTCTTCTTTTTTTGCCTGCGGCTAACCTATTTGCTCTTATTGGGATTTTATCGGCTATTCCAAATGACAGAGTCGATTTTATGAAAATTAGTGAACATTTATACTCTTATGCAGTTTTGCACTTTTTGAATTTATTAGACTTTGCAAAAGAGTTAATAGGGAGTAATTTTAATATCTTTTTATCCAATTTCTAAACCAAATAAAATGACCTCTAAAAAATTTTTTTAAAAGACAATTTATGTCCATTTATTTTACTATACTCCTAAAAATTAATAATTGTGGTAGGGAGAAGATTATGAAAACAAGAGATTTCCACAAATTGGCAATAATTCGTAAAGAGGCAAGAGGGTATACTACAGCTATAGCTTCAAAAAAACTCTACAAACGCAAAGAGAAACATCCGAAGCGATTAAGCTACAGACAGGAAATAGTATGAACTATCACCATATAGAAGTAAAAATCAACACCACACACAAACCATCTTACTTCATAGGCTCTATGATACGTGGAGCAATGGGCTATGCTCTAAAAAAAGTAACTTGCATAAATCCTAGTTACAACTGTGAGGGGTGTTTTGCTCAAAACTCCTGCTTATACCACCAATTTTATGAATTAAAAAATAGTTTTCATAAGTATAGATTTGACATAGAGTTAGGGAGTGGTAAGTTTGACTTTGGACTCTACCTTTTTGATGATGCTTGTGATAGGTTGCCTTATGTTTTAAGTGCTTTAGAGATGGTACTAAAGAGTAATGGGTTAACTAAACATAATTACATTTTTAACGATATAGAGTTTTTTCTAAATGGTAATGCTATCTATGAGAATGGAGCGTTTAAATCTTTAGATATTTTACCAAAAGTATTTAAAGTAGACAGCTTTTGTCCAAATATTAAGCTAAAATTATTAACACCTCTTAGAATTAAAAAGAGCAATAAGTTCTTAAGAGATGATGTAGAGTTAGAGGACATCTTACGCTCTATCTACCAAAAAGAGCAGGAGTTTAATAGTGGCAAAAAAGCTTTTAAGTTAGACTATATACCAAGCTATGCAACAGTTATTAAGGCTTTGAGTTATAAATCGTTAACTCGCAATAGTAACCGTCAAAAACAGCGAATGAAGATGGATGGTATTGTTGGTGAGTTAGCTTTTATGGGGCTTGATGAGAGAAGCTATGAGCTTTTGAAGTTGGGTGAAGTTATTGGTGTTGGTAAGCAGACCGTTATGGGCTTAGGGAAAATAGAGGTTGTAGATTTAAATTAAAATTATTTGGCTGTAGGGGCGACCTCTGTGTCTGCCCTTGAACTGAAAATTAAAAATAAGGGGCAGGAATGGCAAAATATCTATATGGTGCAAGTGTGCAGGGTATTCAAGGGTTTATCTTTAAGACCAATAAACTTCAAGAGATTGTTGGAGCTAGTGAGATTGTAAAAGGGATAGAGGAGGAGTTTTCTCAAAACTACTCACCTACAGAGATAATTCTTAACGCTGCAGG
This sequence comes from Campylobacteraceae bacterium, assembly GCA_026995985.1. Classification (GTDB taxonomy): domain Bacteria; phylum Campylobacterota; class Campylobacteria; order Campylobacterales; family Sulfurovaceae; genus UBA1140. The sequence goes on along the minus strand of JALWNF010000250.1, from coordinate 2,811 downwards.
AAATATAAAAGCTACTTTTGATAATAAAGAGGCTTTAGAAAAAGTGGTATTGGAGTTTCCAAAGCGTATTATGCAACAGGCTTATGGCATTAGTATCTCTCAAGCTGTTGTAAAGTTTGATGGAGATGAGCCTAGTCAAGATGTGTTAAATCTATTGGAACAGCGTTTAAAAGTTCAGAGAAATAGAGTTGCTAACTCTCTTGATTTGAGTCTAAATATTATGGAGTTAAATACTAGTACTGCAAAACCTATTGTAGAGTATAGAACAATAAAAAAACGAAATACTCCACTTGACAGAGCTACCGAGCAGAAGTTACAAGCTTATGATAGGTTTTTAAAGAAAAATCCACACCTAAAAGAGTTTGGTGATATATCTTCCTTCTCAAATGGTAAAAATAAGATAGCAGTTATTCATGCTGATGGTAATGGTCTTGGAGCTTTGTTACCAACTCTCTCTAAGAGAGGAATTAAACTAAGTGAGTTCTCTAAAGCATTAGATGAAGCAACCCATACAGCTTTTAATCGAGCCAAAGATGATACGATGAGCATTAGAGATGTTATTTTGGGTGGTGATGATATGGTAGTGGTCTGTAATGCTAATGATGCGTTGAGATTTACCAAAAACTTTTTACAATATTTTGAAGAGGAGACAACAGAAAAGATAGGCTCAAAACTAACAGCTTGTGCAGGAGTTGCATTTACTAATGAAAAATATCCATTTCACTATGCTGTTAATTTAGCAGAAGAGTTGTGTTCTCAAACCAAAAAACACGCCAAAGCATTAAATAGAGATGATGTACCCTCCTCTTTGATGTTTCATAACATCCAAAGTTCAAACTTTCACTCATGGGATAGATTTGTAGAAGATGAGTTGACTATTAGAAATGATGAAAAGACAATTTATTGTGATTTTGGTCCTTACTATCTTGATGAACCAAACCAACCAAAGGTTGAAGACTTTTTAAATACTGTAGAGGCTTACCGATGTGAGGGGTCACCTATCTCTAGGCTTAGAGTCTGGTTAGCAGAGCTTTACAATAGCCAAACTTATGCCTCTTCTCTTCTTAGTAGAATAAATGATATGGCAAAAGAGCAGAGTGATTGGAGGAGTTGTATTATGGAGAGAAACCTTAAAAACTTTAACCAAGAACTCTCTAATGAGCAGTTGATTATAGAAAAAGATGGTGTTTTAAAAACACCTATATATGATGTACTACAGATACTCTCTGTAACGGAGGCGATGTAATGAATATGAAGTATAAGATAGAGTTTTTAGACTATTGGCACTTAAGTTCAGGGCTTAGTGCAGGAGCAAAGGTTGATAGTTTAGTAGTTAAAGATAATAATGGAATACCTTTTGCATCAGGAAAGAGCATAAAGGGTTTAGTAAGAGAGATGGCAGAGCTATTTGAAGATGAAGCCTTTATAAAGAGCTGTTTTGGAGCAGAGGGGGTAGAGATGGGAGGCTGTTTCTTCTCTAATGCTACCATAGAGGAGTCTCTAAAAGAGCAGATTGTAAGTAACCATCTACAAGATAATCTCTATGATGAGATAGCCTCCACAAAAATAGAAGATGGTATTGCCGTTGATAACTCATTAAGAGAGATAGAGGTGGTTGTGCCTTTGACTTTATATGGAGAGATACGAGATGTTCCAAGTGAGTATGAAGAGAAGATAAAGATGTCACTAAAGATGGTAAAGAGAATGGGTTTAAACCGTAACCGTGGTTTGGGTAGATGTCGTATGGAGGTAGTGTAATGAAGAGGCTGTTTTTTCAGGTAGAGTTCAAGAGTGATGTTGTGCTTCAAGCTACCTCTAACAATGAGGGGAAAATTGAGAGTTTAGATTTTATTCCAGGGAGTAACTTTTTGGGGATAGTGGCTAGTAGATATGGTGACTTCTCCAATAGTTTTGATATTTTTCATAGTGGAAAAGTACGCTTTGGAGATGCTACTCTTCTTTATGATGGAAAGTTAACCTACAAGATGCCATTGAGCTTTTTTCATGAGAAGTTAGATGATAGCAGACTCTTTAACCACCATCTTATTAGTAACTTTAAGCAGTTTACTCAACTAAAACAGAAGCGAAAAGGGTTTATAACTAGAGAGTTAGATGAAGTGAGCATAAAGCATAACTATACTCAAAAGAGTGCCTATGACAAAGAGCATAGACGCAGTAAAGATAGCTCTATGTATGGCTACAACGCTTTGCCATCAGGTTTGGTTTGGCAGTTTGAAGTTCGTTGTGATGACTCTGTTAGTAGTGAAGATATAGCACTTATAAAAGAGAGTCTTGTTGGTCAAAAGCGTTTAGGTAAGTCAAAATCTTCTCAGTATGGTCAAGTAGTTATATCGGCTATTGATGGTGTTCAAGAGAAGATAGAGGAGCTTGAACCAAGAGAGGAGACGCTTCTTTATCTAAAGAGTCGAGTGGCTCTTGTTGATAGTGAGGGAAATCCTACTTACGATTTAAGCTATTTGGTTGATGGATTAGATGAGAAGAGTATTGTTTGGGAGAAGTCTCAAATACGAACCTCTTCCTTTACCCCATACAACAGAGCTATGCAGACAAAATGTTATGAGCGAATGGTGATTGATGCAGGGTCGGTGATTGTCTTAAGAGATGTTAGTGGTGAAGTGATAGAGAAAATTAAAAGAGGTGTAGGAGTCTATCTTGCAGAGGGATTTGGAGAGATTTTAGTCAATCCTCAATTTCTACTCAAAGAGGAGTTTTCATTTAGAGATGACGATAAAGAGAATAGTAAGAAAAAGGGTGTAGCTATTACTCACCCTGTAGCAAAATTTTTAGAGA
>JALWNF010000249.1 GCA_026995985.1 Campylobacteraceae bacterium | reverse complement strand
CACTATGTTACATAAATAGAGGTTATTTGTTGTTTAAAGAGAACTTAGAAACCATTGCACTTTTTGGGGGTAGTTTCGACCCTCCACACTTTGGACATAAAAGTGTAGTTGAGGAGGCATTAAAAAAATTAGATATAGATAAGTTAATAGTAGTACCTACTTTTTTAAATCCTTTTAAAAAATCATCATTCTTTACTGCTAAGGAGAGATTAAATTTAACAAAAGAGCTCTTTAAAGATTTTGATAGGGTAGTGGTAGATAATTATGAGATAGAAGAGCAAAGAGCAACACCAACAGCTCAAACATTAAAATATTTTCAACAGAAATATAATGTTGAGTATTTAATTATTGGTGCAGATAATTTAGAACATATTGAGAAGTGGCATAAGTTTGAGTGGTTAAATTCTCAAATAACATGGGTAGTAGCTACAAGAAAAGGCTATGAGATAAAGAGCAATAAGCTAAGAGATGTTAAAATCTTAGAGGTAGAGGCTGACATTAGTTCAACCCAAATTAGAAATAAGGAAAGTTCAATAGATGAGCAATAGTGAAATTAGTGTAGAGGAACGAGCAGAGCGTATCGTTAAATTTTTAGATGAGAAAAAGGCAGATGAGTTAGAGGTCTTTAACCTTGATGAGGTTGAGTATATTGCAAAACGAGTAGTGATTGCAAATGCTCTCTCATCAAAACATGCAATTGCTTTAATAGACCAGCTTAAAGAGAAGTTTAAACCTTTAGGTGAAGAGTTTTTACATATTGATGAGAGCGAAGAGTGGGTAGTGATTGATTTAGGTGATATTTTAGTTCATCTTATGACCTCTGATGCACGTCAACTCTACTCTTTAGAGGAGTTTTTATCTGAACTTTCGGCTGGGAAGTTTAACTCTTCTGACTATTAAGACTACTCTTTTATGAGTAGCTCTCTTTCTTCCTTCTATTAAATCTTTTAATTTTTTTATCTACCTTAGTTGTTGTGAATTATAAAATATGAGTATATATTTTTAGTTATAATGGCATAAAATGGTTTATTTAGGAGAAATTAAAATGAAAAAGATACTACTAACAACACTACTAACAGCAACAACTCTTATGGCATTAACCAATGTAGAGATAGCTAAAAAAGCAGATGAGGTAACAGATGGATTTGGAAGTTCTATAGCTCAAGCAGAGATGATTTTAATTAATGCATCAGGACAAAAGAGTATTAGAGAGTTAGAGATAAAGACCCTTGAAGGTAAAAATGGTGACAAGAGTATCTCTACCTTTTTAACTCCTGCTGATGTAAAAGGGACAAAGACATTAACTCATGAACATATTGATAGAGACAATGACCAGTGGTTGTACCTACCTGCTCTAAGACGAGTTAAAAGGATAGCCTCTTCAAATAAGTCAGGCTCATTTATGGGGAGTGAGTTCTCCTATGAAGATATTGGAAATCAACACTACAATAAGTTTACTTATGGTGATAAGGTTGAAGAGGTTGAGCTAAATGGGGTAAAGTGCTACAAAGGCGAACGCTTCCCAAAAGATAAAAACTCAGGCTACACTAAACAGGTCTCTTGGATTTCAAAAGATAAGTTTTTACTTTTGCGTGTGGACTACTATGACAGAAAGAGTGAGCTACTTAAAACGGCAATTTTTTCAGATTATAAACTAATAGATGGTGTTTGGCGTGTTGGGAAGATAGAGATGAAGAACTATCAAAATGATAAATCTACTATTTTAATTTGGAAAGAAGATAAGATTCATGCAGGGCTAACAGATAAAGAGTTTAATAAGAGAGTTCTGAAGAAATAGCTATGAGAAAATCAATAATGTTATCTTTTATGCTTTGTTCGGTGTTAGCGAATCTACAAGCAAACGATTTTAAATACAAAGGAAAGATAGGCTTTGAGAGTAGCTATGCCAAACATGACATAGTAGGAAAAAGAGATAGACAAAATGCTTTGCGTATGGAATTGGAGTTAAAAGAGAAAACTTCATTGGGACAGGTAGTCTTTAATGCTAATGCTATTGTGGACCAAGATGATAAAGAGCGTCGTTATGTGAATCTGAATGATTTGTACTATAAACATGAGTTTGAAAATTCAGATTTACTGATTGGTCGCAATACACGTTTTTGGGGTGCTATGGAGTTTTACAACC